>CAZMEG010000100.1:9154-9430 GCA_964565205.1 uncultured Cytophagia bacterium | reverse complement strand
GACCACTGGAGCGCATCCTGTTTGATGGTGATTTCAAACATTGGCTATTTACCAATTTGGGGCTTTCGTACGATCAGCGCAATGCGGTGGTGGTAGGTATTGCCATGGGATTTGCCGTGATTCCCATTATCTACACCATTTCCGAGGATGCCCTTTCCAATGTGCCCAAACATTTGATTTCCGGCTCCCTGGCTCTGGGAGCCACGCCCTGGCAAACAGCGGTGCGGGTGGTGATTCCCACAGCAGCAGCCGGCATTTTTTCCGCCATCATGATTC
>CAZMEG010000100.1:0-9144 GCA_964565205.1 uncultured Cytophagia bacterium | reverse complement strand
TCGGCTTTGCTTTTGTTTTTAATCACTTTTCTGGTAAACACTTTAGCAGAAATTGTTCGTCAACGCATGCGTACCAAATATCAAAAATTGTAGCTTAGAAATATGAGGAAATTTTTAAAAAGCGGCGATCCATTCATCTGGTTAACCGGCGGTGCTCTGGCTTTCAGCCTGCTGATGATTACCGGACTCATAGCACTCATTATGGTCAACGGCCTGGGTCAGTTCTGGCCCTCGTCTCTGGTGGAAATTCATTTGAAAAATGGCGATAAACTGCTGGGTGAAATCTGGAATCGTGAGAGAATTCCTCCCCAGATGCTACCCGAAAATCAACCACCCCATTATCGTATCCGAATTAAAATTGGCAATCGTGACCTTTACGCTCTGGATTTTAAATGGGTGGATGAACTGGATATTCAACAACAGGTGAAGCCCACTGAGGCCTTAGCCGTGGAACGCCTGGAATGGGGCAATTTCTATGGCTATTTTCGTGCCCTTAAAGTGGAGGATGAAGTGGTGGATACGGTGCTGGTGTCGGCCTGGCCAAAAATTCAAATGTATCTGGATGAAATGCACCGTTTATATGATCGCATCCACGAAATAGAAACGACCGTAATTGGTGATATCAATTACGATCTGGAAAAGACCCGCCTGCAAATTAAACGAATTTACCTGCGGGAAGACACCACTCGAACCGACGTGCAGGCACGCCTGAGAGATTTACACCAGCAAATTGCCCGTCTGGAAGCTCGCTATCAGGAACAGGAAACGCAACTTGAACAACTTTATGAACAGTCCCGGCGCTATTATGTAACTCTGGTCACCGCCGATGGACTGGAAAAAGATATTAAACTGTTCGACATCGTGCGCATTTATCGACCCAATGCCATGTCCTGGTTCAGTAAAATGGGATTCTATGTTGCCAAGTTCTGGGAATTCATTTCCGATGAACCCCGGGAGTCCAACACCGAAGGTGGGGTATTCCCAGCTCTGTTTGGCACGGTCATGCTGGTGATTATCATGAGCATTGCGGTCGTTCCCCTGGGCGTGCTGGCTGCGGTTTATCTGCACGAATACGCCCGACAGGGATGGCTTGTACGCATGATTCGCATTGCTGTGAACAATCTGGCCGGGGTGCCCTCCATTGTTTATGGCATGTTTGGCCTGGGATTTTTCATCTACACGGTGGGCGGTACCATCGATCGGCTGTTTTTCCCTGAAGCTTTGCCCGCCCCTACTTACGGTACCGGGGGATTGCTCTGGGCTTCCCTGACTCTGGCACTGCTTACCGTGCCGGTGGTGATTGTGTCTACGGAAGAAGGACTGGCTGCTGTACCCCGGGAGATTCGGGAAGGCTCCATGGCCCTTTCTGCCACCAAATTTGAGACCATCTGGCGCATCGTGTTACCCGGCGCTCTACCTGGCATTTTGACCGGTCTCATTCTGGCCATTGCCCGTGCCGCCGGCGAAGTGGCACCCTTGATGATCACCGGGGTGGTGAAACTGGCACCGGCGTTACCTGTGGACAGCAATTTTCCCTTTATTCATCTGGAGCGCAAATTCATGCACCTGGGTTTTCATATTTATGATGTGGGATTTCAATCGCCCAATGTGGAGGCAGCCATCCCCATGGTGTATTCCACCACTCTGCTACTGTTGCTGATTGTTCTATTATTAAATGTGGTGGCCATTACCGTGCGAAATCGCTTACAAAAGAAACTGGCTTATGGTGTGTTTTGAATGGAACAAGGATTTAACAGATGGAAAGGATTTAAACAGATTAAATTTATGGATTGGACGATACAAGACATTTTCAATCTAATCCGTTTCGATCCAATAAATCCGTTATATTCGTGTTCCAAGATTATAACAAATTCTGGAGGTATTCATGCAAAACGAGGTCATGACCGAAATTAAAGCAGCCCCTGAACCCACGAAGCACATTGTTTACAAAGGACCCACTTTCACGAATCCTGCCATTCGGGTGGAAAATCTCTATTTCAGTTACGGCGAAGGATGGACCCTGAAGGAAATCAGTTTGCAGATTCCCCGCAATCAGGTGACGGCATTCATCGGACCTTCTGGCTGTGGAAAAAGCACTCTGTTGCGCTGTTTCAATCGATTGAACGATCTCATCGATGGGGCTCGCCTGCAGGGCAAAATTTATGTGGATGGCATGGATATTTACGATCCCTCGGTGGATGTGACCGAGTTGCGCAAGCGGGTGGGAATGGTCTTTCAGAAATCCAATCCATTTCCCAAATCCATTTACGATAATGTGGCTTATGGACCCCGCATCATGGGCATGAAAAACAAAAAGACACTGGATGAAATTGTAGAGCGTAGCCTGAGAAGTGCAGCTCTCTGGGATGAGGTGAAAGACCGCCTGCACGAAAACGCTCTGGGTCTTTCCGGTGGTCAGCAGCAACGTTTGTGTATTGCCAGGGCCATCGCTGTGGAGCCCGAAATTGTGCTCATGGATGAACCCTGCTCGGCCCTGGACCCCATCGCTACCGCCAAAATTGAAGAGCTAATTCTTTCATTGAAGGAGAACTTCACCATTGTCATTGTTACCCATAACATGCAACAGGCAGCCCGCATCTCTGACTGGACAGCTTATCTCTGGCTGGGGCAATTGATTGAATATGACCTCACCAACAAAATCTTCACCAATCCTAAAGAGAAATTAACGGAGGATTATATCACAGGTCGATTTGGATAAAAAAGTTGCAAATAATATGAGGCTTTAGTAAATTTTTTAAAATTATTGGAGTTACTAATATGGAAAGACATCTACATGTTGAAATCGATAAAATAAAACAGGATTTGTTGAAAATGGCGGGCATGGTGGAGGGATCGGTGGACAAAGCTATTCGTGCTCTGAAAGAACGTGATGAAGAGCTTGCCCAGCAGGTGATCGATGAAGATGCCAGCATTAATGATCTGGAGATTGCCATTGAGAATCACTGTATCACCTTACTGGCCCGCTACCAACCAGTGGCGGCCGATTTAAGATTCCTTCTGGCTTCCATCAAAATCAACAACGACCTGGAACGCATGGGGGACCATGCTGTAAATATCGCCGAGCGTGCCAAACGCATTATCAAAGAAGTGCCCTTCAAACCTCTTATCGATATACCTTATATGGCGCAACTCACTCAAAAGATGGTCAAGGATTCCCTGGATGCCTTTGTTGAGCGGGATGTAGCCAAAGCCAAAGCCGTATGCGAAAGCGACGATCTGGTGGATGGCCTCGAAGACCAGGTCAATCGAGAGTTGATTACCTACATGATGGAAAATCCCCGTATCATCTCGCAAGCCCTGGACCTCTCCTACGTAGCCAAAAACCTGGAGCGCATCGCCGACCTCTCCACCAATATCGGCGAAGAAGTCATTTTCATCGTGGAGGCACGGACAATAAAGCATCACTACGAAGTGCAAAATCCATAGAAATTAATAGCGAACTAAAACTAAATAACTTTCGATTAAATGTCTCTGGGTAAAATACTTGTTGTAGAAGACGAGGAGGACATTCTCGATCTGGTAAGTTATCACCTGGAACAGGCTGGCTTTGAAACTATGAAATTAAACTCTGGTGAAAAAGTCCTCGAAGTCGCTCAGAAAACTATACCCGATTTAATCATTTTAGATCTCATGCTACCCGGCGTTCAGGGAACGGAAATTTGTAAACTCCTAAAGCAACATGAGGAAACCCGTGAGATACCTGTGATGATGCTTACAGCCAGGAGGGAGGAAATCGACCGGGTGGTGGGCTTTGAACTGGGAGCCGATGATTACGTCACCAAACCATTTAGTCCCAGAGAACTCGTTTTGAGAGTTAAAGCCATTCTGAAAAGAATTAAAAAGCAACCTGATAACAGAAGTGTCTTTCATTTCAAGGGATTAACCATCGATGTTCCCAGACATCAAGTTCTACTGGAGAATAAGCCTATAAATTTAACGGCCACCGAGTTCAAATTATTACTTACTCTTGTAGAAAGGAAAGGTAGAGTACAAACAAGAGATATGTTACTGGAATCGGTTTGGGGATACGAATATGTCGGTTTTACCCGCACGGTGGATACTCACGTACGACGTTTGCGGGCAAAATTAGGTTCCCGGGGAAAGTACATTGAAACGGTACGGGGTGTTGGATATCGTTTTCGAGAGGTAGATGATGAGGATTGATATTAGATGGAAATGGATGCTCACTCATTTTCTGGTCGGGTCCACAGTTCTTCTTTTTATGTTAATTTATCTCTCCAGTACCCTGAAAAAATATTTTCATCAGCGGTTTGAAGAACGCTGGCTGCGTGAGTTAAGACTTGTAAAGGAGTATGTATCCGAATACGATTTTCGCACTTTGGACATAGAACAGGCCGATAAAATTGCAGATCGATTGAGAGCAATTCTGGGGCTGCGCGTCACTTTGATCCGTTATGATGGCAAAGTACTGGGAGACTCCCATGTCCCTACAAACCAGATTGAATTTATTGAAAATCATGGAGATCGACCAGAAGTGGTTTCGGCATTGCGGTACGGGTTTGGTAAAAGCCAGCGCCATAGCTCCACTGTAAATATGGATTTGTTTTATCTGGCTGAACCTGTGGGGAAATTAGATCATCCAGACGGAGTAATCCGTATTGCTCTTCCCATGAGTGAGATCCACAACAACTTATTGCAAATAGAAAAACTAATCCTGTGGGCAACAGGATTTGGCTTTTTTATGATTTTTCTCATGGGATTTATAGTGAGCAGATATACTGCCAAAACGATCAATCAAATTGTACAGGTGGCAAAGAAATTTGCTCGGGGGGATTTTTCAGATAAAATTCGAATCCGTTCCAGAGATGAAATCGGCGATCTGGCTCAATCCTTGAATGAGATGGCCGATCATCTGGAATCCTATCTTAAGCAAATTAAATTTGATCGGGATCAACTGGAAGCTATACTGAACAGCATGATCGAAGGGGTTGTGGTAATTAACCGTTCAGGTGAGATTTTACTTGCCAATCGGACTTTTTTAAACATGTTCAAATTAAAAAGGAATGTACTGAAGAAATCTGTGCTGGAGGCGGTTCGTAGTGAAGAGTTACTTGAAGCTATTCAACATGCTTTGGATGACAAAGAAGAATTTATCCGGGAAATCCATCTGGGGGGGCCGGAAGAAAAATATCTGGAAGCGCACGTCTCGCTCATGGGAGGCGCTGAAAATCCTTCAGGTTGTGTGGTGGTCTTGCATGATATCACCAAACTCAAACACCTTGAGACAGTTCGCCGCGATTTTGTTGCCAATGTTTCCCATGAATTGCAGACCCCTCTTACCGCTATTAAGGGTTATGCAGAAACTTTGCTGGAAAATAGCCACATCGATGCACAGAAATCCAGAGAATTTTTGCAAACCATACTCAAACATGCCAACCGCATGACCCGACTGGTTTCAGACCTTTTGATTTTATCAAGACTCGAATCCACCGAAGATCAACAATTTGAGGAAATCATTGATTTAAAAGCTACTATTCCGCGCGTAGTAGAACGTTTTGATATTTTCAAATCAAAAGACCATCTGCAGATTGAGATGGAAATTCCCGATTCTTTACCACCGATAAAGGGTGTATCAACCGAGATTGAAACCGCTCTTGAAAATTTAATCGATAACGCCATAAAATATGGGGCGGATGGAGGGATCGTTAAAATTACTGTAAAACAAATAGAAAACGAAATTGAGATCAGCGTATCCGATCAGGGTGTGGGAATTCCCGTGGAGGACCAACCGAGAATTTTTGAACGGTTTTACCGGGTAGATAAGGGACGCTCCCGCGCTCTGGGGGGCACTGGCCTTGGTTTGTCCATCGTCAAGCATATCGTTCAACGCCACGGAGGGCGCATTTGGCTGGAAAGTCAGTTGGGACATGGTTCGACCTTTCATTTTACCCTGCCACTTGAAAATTCTGATTGAAAAAATACAATACACCCATCAAAAATTGGTGAAGGCCGTGGAATGTTATTACAAACTCCAAATTACTTTCCATAAGCTGGGAATTGTAGCTGTAACAGTTTAAGTCCACAAATTCTGTAAGTCTTGTTCCGGTCGGATGATTTCCCAAGTGTCATCATGAACCATGACTTCTGCCGGAAGGGGCCGGGCATTGTAATTTGATGAGAGTACAAACCCATAAGCGCCCGCAGTCATAACAGCCAGTAAATCTCCCGGATGTAAAACTGGAAGCCAGCGCTCTTTACCCAGGAAATCCCCTGATTCGCAAATGGGTCCCACGACATCCACAGGTTGTTTGGAGGCCGCATTTTGATGAACTGCGACAATCTCATGATAGGCTTCATACAAACTGGGACGGATTAAATCGTTCATACCGGCATCCACAATGACAAATCGATGACCGGCAGTTTCTTTTAAATAAAGCACCCGGGTAATTACTACACCTGCCTGGGCTACAATAAATCTGCCCGGTTCAAAAATAATTCTGGTATTTAAACACTCCAATTGAGGGCGTAAACTCTCCACCAGAATTTTGGGTGAGAGCTCAATCCCGTGGGGATCTTCCATAACGTTCTTGTATCTAACGCCGAGCCCCCCACCCATGTCCACATACTGAAGCTCTATTCCCTGTTTTTGAATTTCTTCAACCAGTTCATTCAAGACCTGCAGGGCTTCACCATAAGGTTTAATTTCAGTAACCTGGGATCCAATATGACAATGTAGTCCAATTAGAGCTATGTTAGAAAATTCATGTATTCGTTGGATTAATTCTTTTACGGTTTTAACTTCAATACCAAATTTATCAATCGCCTTACCCGTAGAAATATAAGGATGACCATGAATTTCAATATCGGGATTAATTCGCAGAGCAATTCTGGCTATCTGGTGTTTTTTTTGAGCGATTTGATTGATAAGCTCAAGTTCCTGCTCAGATTCCACATGGAACGAATAGATTTTTCGTTCCAGGGCATACTCAATTTCATCGGGACGTTTGCCTACACCGGCAAAGACAATTTTTTCAGCGGGAAAACCATTTTGTAAGGCTAAATATATTTCTCCTCTGGAGACAACATCGGCACCGGCCCCCTGGGAGGCCAGTAAGGAAAGAATCTCTGGATTGGCATTAGCCTTGACTGCATAGCAAATCAAATGGTCGAAATTAGAAAAAGCCTGGTCTACTAAATTATAGTGATCCACTATGGTCTGTTGACTGTAAAGATAGAAAGGTGTATTTACCTGTTCAGCAATTTTGCGAACCGGTACATTTTCACAATATAGCTCGTTTTCCCTGTAACGAAATCTATGCATAATTTCCCTTTCCTATTTTGGAAAAATAATATCGTTACCTTCATTAGGCCAGCGCGCTCTCACTTTCACCGAATCGGAGTAAACCACAAAACGTTCGGCTGGTTCAAATGGAATGGGGCGACCATATGAATATTTACCGTTACCATCCCGATCCCGAAATCCTTCGATAGAATAGTTGCCCGGTAGCACATTAATGAATTCGTAAGGTCCGGGTTGGTCCAGACGTATTTGATAACTCACGCCATTGGTCCGGGTTTGCCTGGCGGTTAAATAGATGGCACCTTTGGCACTGGAATCCGGGTCCAGCACATGACCTGAAATAGAACCCAGCGTATCCTGATCCAGGGTAGTAAAGAGTAACTTGAATGTGGAGTCAGCTACCGAATTGCCAAAAATATCTTTGATACCTTGTAGATTAAGAACAACCGTAAAATTCATTAAACTCGCCAGGGGTTTTACCGGGACAAATTTTACCAGTGATGGTGCTGGCCAGTGTAATTGTCCTTTAATTACCACCTGATTGGAATCTAACAATCGAAAATTGGGGGCGAAAGTTGTGGAATCCATGGCTTCATTAAAATAAAAATCTATGGAAGCATCCAGGAAAACCGATTTCGCACTGTCTTCAGGAGAGGTTCTCAATAGCCGGGGTCTGATAGTATCCGGCAAAGCACTGCCAATAAATTCCAGGTGATTATAATTTGGATCAATAAGATTCTGGGAGAGATCGAGAAGATTCCGCGCCAGGACTTCATAAGGTTGGCCGCCCGTTTGCTTCTCAGTAACCAGATGCACTTCCACCGAATCCAGTGGATTCAAATAGGCCAGTTTTACTTCAAGGGTGTCGGTTCCGTTTTTTGGGTAAATGGAATAATTTTTTACATGACCAATCGTTGCTGGATCAAGTCTTTCATCGAATTTAAGAATTACATGATGCGCATCAGGGGCTGAAGCAGAAACTAAAGCCGGTCCTACGGTATCCTGGATCGAAAGTTTAAATTGCACCTGGTCTACGCTCAACCGGTCACTGGTCAGATGGATATCACGCGTGGGTACACCAATGGCATCGGTAGAGATTTCATAGAAGCGATTGTTATCCCGATCGTGGATGGCAAAGATACGATACCACCCTTCCGAAAGATTGGATAGAGTAAAGTTGCCCCTGGCATCGGTTTGTGTAATATAATCTCCTTCTCTTTTGCTTGGATTCGGGTTAGGATCTTTTTCCAGAATATAAGCCCAGATTAAAATACCCTGAGAACGTCTTCGGGTGTACACCCGACCACGGATTTTCCCCTGACTGATCTCTGCCCCGGTCGAAAAAGCAAGAGTATAAGATTGACTTAAAGAATTACCATGGGCATCCTTGAGACCGGTGCCCAGGGTTATGACATAAGTTCGATTCGTAAGAAGTGAATCCAGAAATTGGATACGTAATCTCCGACCTTTCCATTTGATTTTCACCCTATCACCAGGATTGGGAGTGATGAACAGGGCTCGATCCAGGGACTTACGATTCATGCCTTCGCTGAACTCAAATTCAACAATTTGATCACGTGGAACGTGAGTGGCATTGGGTTCCGGGATTACCGAAATTATAGCAGGCGGGGTTTTGTCTTCCGGTCCCCCTGAAGGCGCCATTTGACGAGCACAATGCACCGTAGTCATTATCAGGATTGCAAAGATACCAAAATTTTTATTTTTTAACAGTTGTGACAATGGGCTCGCTTTTATTAAAAATCTATGGTTGTTAAAAACCTTGTTATCAGCAAATTTTCGTGCAATTATTCAAATAATTAATTTCAGGAATGGAAAATAGAGATATCGGTAAAAAATAGCAA
>CAZMEG010000099.1:1894-9452 GCA_964565205.1 uncultured Cytophagia bacterium | reverse complement strand
TTGTTTGTGTATTTTTACCACGAAGAGCACGAAGCTCAAGAAGGAATTCATAACAACAATTTTGATAGGTTCTTATTTTATGACTTTCAATATTAGACATATTTTGGGATGAGCTCCTTATCCCTTTTTTTCTTCGAGTTCTTTGTGCCCTTACTGGTTTAGGAATTTTTCAGGATTTAGATATTCAATAAACAGAATTTAGGACTCAAATGCTTTCCATCGAAAATGAGGGAGTTAGCCTGAAATTACATAATTGAAATACTTGCGTGTAATAGAACCGCTTTTTGAGGTTGTAAATTTATAAAGAAAATCATCTTAAGTAATATAATTTCAAATAGATAAAGAAGAACCGAATTTACGGCATAACCTTTGCCTGATTGGTCTTGAGTTTAGAAAAAGCAAAGGAGAGGCTTAATGGGAAGAAGTTATTTGCAAATAGCCACAGGTATCTTTGTTTTCATCCTAACAGTTGGTCAATTATTTTCAGCCTCGGTTGTGGTAAGCTGGGATCCAAATACTGAAAGTGATTTGAGTGGCTATAAAGTTTACTATGGTAATTCTTCACGCAATTACACGGTTGTAATTGATGTGGGTAATGTTACTTCCTACACGATAGATAATTTGCAAGAGGGTTTAACCTATTATTTTGCCGTGACTGCTTATGATTTTTCAGGGAATGAAAGTGCCTTTTCCGAAGAGGTGAGTATTTCATTAACAGGAGGGAATTCCGATACCAATCCTCCTGAACTCATATCCGTTGTAGTCATGGGAGAAACTCAACTGGATGTGATTTTCTCTGAACCGGTGGAAAAGGCCTCTGCTGAGAATCCTGCTAATTATTCGATTAATAATGGGGTCACTGTACTTGGCGCCATCCTGGATCAAGATACTACCACTGTGCATCTACTAACTACAAAACATCAGAAAGGCTTAACCTATGTTTTGACAGTTAGTAATGTGAAGGACCTGGCCCAAAATTCTATCCCTTCGGGAAGTTCCATTAATTATACCATACCCAATACTTCAGGAGATACCAAACCTCCTGAGCTTGTAGTGGTTCAGGTCATTAATGAGACGACTCTGGATGTAATCTTCAACGAGCCCCTGGAAAAAGCTTCTGCGGAAAATAAAGATAATTATGCTATTAGTGATGGCGTTCAGGTGCTTAATGCTAAGCTAAATAGCAATCAGTCTGTCGTTCGTTTAAATACTACACAACATCAAAAAGGAGCAACCTATACATTAACCGTAAATAACATACGCGATGCCTCTCCCAATAAAAATGTCATTCAACCGAATACACAGACCACTTATACCGTACCCAGTGATGCCAATCAGGATACGGACCCACCGGAAGCCGTGCTTGCCATAATTCGGGATGAAACTCATGTGGATGTCATATTCAATGAAGCATTAGAGAAAAGCTCTGCTGAGAACATAGCTAATTATGCCATTGATAATGGCGTTCAGGTTTTACAAGCACGGTTGGATTCCAATAAAGTTGTGGTAAAATTATTAACCACAGCTCATCAAAGAAATGTTAATTATACCTTAACCATCAATAACGTTCGGGATCTCGCCGCTAATACCATCGCTGCTAATACAAAATTAACTTATTTGTTAGAAGGCAATAATGATGAAAATTCAGACACAACACCTCCACAACTCCTGGCCATTCAGGTAAATGGTTCCACCCAGATTGATGTGAATTTTAGTGAACCGGTCGAACGTGCTTCGGCTGAAAACAAAGATAACTATTCCATCACTCCAGGGATTCAGGTGCTGGGTGCTCTACTGGATGCCAATCAAAGTACGGTTCATCTAGTTACAACCCAGCACCAGAATGGAGTAGAATACACCCTAACCGTGCGTAACATTCGTGATCAGGCCACGAATCCCAATGTTCTAACTTCTGCCAGTATGAATTATAAGTTTGAAGGGGATGGGACCGATGACCGGGGTGGAAATCCCGGTGGACAAACACCTAAATCATTTGTCTTGTTCCAAAACTACCCCAACCCGTTTAATCCAGAGACCGAAATACGCTTTTATCTGGATAAAACCAGAAAGGTGGCCGTGAAAATTTACAATACACGAGGCCAACTGGTAAAAACGTTGGTTCATGGGAGTCTACCGGCTGGATTCCATACGCTGCTCTGGAACGGGACCAACAATCAGGGACAGAGTGTCCCCAGTGGGGTGTACATTTACACGCTTGAGGTGACCCGTGAAGTCAATAATAATGGAGTGCTTTTAAATCTGGCTCTTGAACGGCGAGTCATGAAAATGACATTAATTCGATAAAATTAATTCCTCCCTCGTAGAGTGGCCGGGAACCTATCCCAGGAAGTTCCCGGCATTTTTATTTTCAAGCCGGTCATGAATGGGCACCTTTAAGTTTCTTGATTAAAAATTCTACATTTTGTATATTTTTCAACCCGAAATCATTTTAAATTCATGATTATGAAAAAAATTAGTCTTATTTTATTTATTCTATTTAATTTCTTTGTTTACATTCCGCCGGGAAAAACTCAGCGACCAGAAGCATTACGTCGTCTGGTTGTGGAAAAGATCGAAATTACTGGTAATTCAAAAACCAAGCCGGAGGTTATTTATCGATATTTGACAATAAAACCAGGGCAATCCATCACCCCCTCGATTATTGAGTCCAATTATCAACGGCTCTCCCAGACAAATTTTTTCAAGGAAGTCGATTTTTATACTCGTCCCGGTTCCGAAAAGGGTAAAGTGGTAGTGGTCATTGAGGTTAAGGAGCGTCACTGGCCTTATTTTCAATTTGAAGGCGGGCACAGTGATCTCAATGGCTGGTATTTTGTTCCAGCCAGTTTACGCTTCGACAATATATTTGGTAAAGGTAATTTTATTGGCATCCGTCTTTTTGTAGGAGATCGTATTAGCAAGCTTGCCATTGGTTACATGAATCCAGGCCTGTTTGATGGCAATGCTTTCCTGGATATTGAACTTGCTTCTGGTGAGCAGGAATTCATCCACTATTTTGGCAGCACCCGCACAACCCAGAATGTTTCATTCGGTGGACTTCAACTAAAACTGGGCGGCAACAGGGGATTTTTTAAGCATCTATATTTTGGTTATCGTACAGAAAGTTTTGAGCCGGATGAATTTGTAAAAGTTACCGGAAAAGATTCCACAATTTTCGATCTACCTACGGGCATCGCCCGAAATCTGAATAAAACTCAGATTGCCTCTTTTTCGCTGGTTCTTCATGAAGACAGTCGAGACAATATCTATTACCCTCTCCGTGGATTCTGGGGGGCGCTGGCCTGGGAATTTGCTCATAAAGAGCTTGGTAGCGATATAAACTTTTCCAGAATTACGCTCGATGCACGGGCTTTTAAAAAGCTCTGGGGACGCCAGGTTTTTGCTGTACATCTAAAGAGTGGGTATAGTAATCAGAAGGCACCTTTTTACGAAAGATTTTATTTAGGCGGGGCCAATTCTCTGCGCGGTTATCCGGATCGGCGACTTACCCCAGTAGGATGGGGTACCAAACTCATATTGACCAATACTGAGTTTCGTTTCCCATTGTCCCAAAAAAATTTCCCAAGACACGGTGCCACAGGCATTTTATTTTTTGATGCCGGGGGGATCTGGCTTCCTGGCCAGAATCCTGATTTAAGCGATTTCTTTACTTCTCTTGGATTCGGGTTCCGAATTAAATTTCCCATAGTGGGTACAACTCGATTTGATTTTTCATTTCCTCTCAATCGAATCGATGAAAATGACTTCCAATTTCATATATCACTGGGGCAAACCTTTTGAGAAAATGGATTTATAATTTCCAAATTTTAATGCTCTTTATTTTTAGGCTGAGCCCGGCTTCCATCGTTTTTGCTAAAGAGGATGGCAAAATTCAAATTGAGCAGATTGAGCCAGGCGTTGTTGGTGGCTATTTGACCGTAGATGTAATCATTAACAATCTTTTTTCGCTCAAAATTGTGGGAACCATTCAGAGTGGATTGCCTTCTATTTTTGAATATGAGGTTAAACTTTTACAAGAAAATAATAAATCTCGCTTTTATAAATTTATCAGGAAAAGCGTGGCCTACGATATCTGGGAAGAGTCCTATACCATCAGAAGCCCGGACACTTCCATAGTTCTTAAAAATTTTGATCTGGTAAAAAAAGAAATCACTCATTTGCAAAAACTTAAACTTATTAAAATATCTTCTCTCTCACCTGATGTCCGTTACATTTTAAAAATTCGGGTTAGAGTCATTCCCATTTCTACTGTGCAAGGGGATAAAATAGTCGATTGGTTACAGGATCCCAATCAAACTGAAGAAGAATTGCCTTCAGAAAATCGCTCAAGCGGTTTTAAACTCAACCTGAGCAAGCTGGTTTCCTTTTTTATTGGCAGTAACAAATCTCATCGTAATAGTTCAGAGTGGTTTACCTCCAAGCCCTTTAATTTAGAAATATTAAAATCTAATTTAACCCAGGAGTAAGCTCGATAAATTTTTAATGTTGGTAAATAAAATTCGCACAAAAATAGTTCTGACACTTTTGTTGATAACCCTGCTTCCGGTTTTACCACTGTACTTTTTATTGAAAAATTTTCTGGCTCAAAGTCTTGAAGTCGGCTTCAATAAAAAGGTAGAAGCCGCTTTGGAAGATGCCACCGGACAAACCCGGCGACTTTATTCAAAATACAAAGAAGAAACTCTGCTATTAGCAGAAAAATATGCCAGTAATCCGAAAGTTCTGAAATTTTATTTTAATGAAAATATGGTGAATCCTCCTTTAGATGAAATTGATTCCACTACAACTGTAATACTATTTGACCATAATGGCAAAGTAAAATTCAAGGCTAATCAAAATTTACCAATTCCTTTGCAAGCGCAAGAGATTGCACAGATTTTACACCACAAAGAACCGGGTGTTCTGAAAACCGAAGTCTCTTCCATCACAGCTTTTGCTCCAGTACTTGAGGGTAGACAATACCGGGGCTTCGTCCTGGTACACAGCAAACTTCCGCAGGATTTTGTTAAAGAATCCAGATCAATTGTGGAAGTGCATCAGATGTTTAAAACGCTGGGCTGGGCCCGTGAAGATATCCAGCGGAGTTTCCTCATGGCTTTTTTTGTGGTGTATGCTCCATTTGCTTTGTTTTCTATTCTGATGGGGTATCTGTTTTCACGTAAAATTACGGCTCCGATTTTAAAGCTGGTAGAAGGCACGCGAAAGGTTGCTGCGGGCAACTGGGATTACCGGGTAGAGGTAAAATCACGAGATGAAGTCGGACAGTTGGTGCAGGCCTTTAACCAGATGGTACACCAGATTAAACAGAAACAGGATCAGATCATCTCCCTGGAAAAGATGGCAGCCTGGCGGGAAATTGCCAGAGTTCTGGCTCATGAAATTAAGAATCCGCTGACTCCCATTCAGCTAACCGTACAACAAATGCGTGACAAATATGAAGGCCAGGATCCTCACTATAAACATTTACTGGCAGAGTGTACAGAAATCGTGACCGAAGAAATCGAAAATCTGCGTAAACTGGTGCGTGAATTTTCTGAATTTGCCCGCATGCCTCAACTGGAGAAGAGACCGGGGAATCTAAATGATCTGGTCGTGGAGGTAGGTAAACTTTATCAGGAGAAAAATCTGCGGGTGCAAACCGACCCTTCAATACCAGAGCTAAATTTTGATTATGAAAAAATGCGCCGAGTACTCATCAATTTAATTGAGAACGCCCTGGACAGTTTGCCGCGATCAAATTCAGGAGAAGTCTGGGTTAAAACTTTTTGTGAAGAATCCTGCTTAGTCTTAGAAGTAGGAGATACCGGTAAAGGCATCCCGCAGGAAGACCGGGACAAAATCTTTGAACCCTATTTTTCCACCAAGAAAAGTGGCATGGGACTTGGTCTGGCTGTGGTAAAAAGAATTGTGGAGGAACATGGCTGGCAAATCGATTTCGAAAGCGAGGTGAATGGTGGCAGTAGATTTTTTATTAAAATTCCCGGAAGTTAGCTTATATCACTCAGGAAGGCAGTTAAAATGGCAAACACAATTCTCATTGTAGATGACGAAAAAAACATTCGCCGATCGGTCGGGATGATTTGCACAGGAGAGGGCTACCAGGTGAAGAGTGCGGCAGATGCCGAAGAGGCTTTAAAAATTCTACAGGCGGGCGGGATTGACCTAATTTTACTCGAT
The DNA here is from genome assembly GCA_964565205.1 of uncultured Cytophagia bacterium. Taxonomy (GTDB): domain Bacteria; phylum Zhuqueibacterota; class Zhuqueibacteria; order Oceanimicrobiales; family CAZMEG01; genus CAZMEG01. The sequence goes on along the minus strand of CAZMEG010000099.1, from coordinate 3,254 downwards.
ATTATCATGCCGGGTACCGATGGACTGGAATTGCTGAAGGAAATCCGCCGCCAGTACCCTGAAGTTGCTGTGATCATGATTTCCGGTCATGCCACAGTACAAAATGCTGTTACGGCGACCAAAGAAGGGGCTTATGATTTCATCGAAAAACCTATCTCTAAAGAAAAGCTTTTGATCGCCATTAAAAACGCCCTGCAAAACATTCAGTTACAGCGTGAAAATCTGCAATTGAAGCAGCAGATTTCCAGTAAATATGAAATGGTGGGAAAAAGCCCCGCCATGCAGGAGGTATTCCAACAAATTGCTAAAGTAGCGCCTACCAGTGGCCGCGTATTAATTATGGGAGAAAGCGGTACTGGCAAAGAATTGATTGCGCGCGCCATCCACGAAAATAGTTTACGCAAGAATAAGCCCTTCATAAAAGTAAATTGTGCGGCCATTCCTGAAGAGCTCATCGAAAGTGAACTTTTTGGCAGTGAGAAGGGAGCCTACACCGGAGCTTACCAGAGCCGCGAAGGCAAATTCAGTCTGGCCGATGGTGGTACCCTGTTTTTAGATGAAGTGGGGGATATGAGTCTCAAAGTTCAGGCCAAGGTGCTACGGGTTTTACAGGAAGGCGAATTTGAAAAGGTGGGAGGTCACAAAACACAAAAAGTAGATGTTCGGGTTCTGGCGGCTACCAATAAGGACCTGGAACAGGAGGTCCGGGCAGGGCGCTTTCGGGAAGATTTGTATTTCCGCCTCAATGTGGTGCCCATTGTGGCTCCGCCCCTGCGACGCCGCAAAGAGGACATTCCACTTCTGGTAGAGCATTTCATCGAAACCTTTAGCCGGGAAAATGGGTATCGGCGGAAACACTTAAGTCCGGATGCCCTGGAAGCTCTTTGTAATTACAACTGGCCCGGAAACATCCGTGAGTTGAAAAACATCATTGAAAGATTGATGATCATGTGCAGTTCCGATGTCATTGACATTGGCGATTTACCGCCACATATTCAATCTCCAACCTCCCAGATTCCATTTCACCTGCAATCAGGCATGACATTGAAAGAGATTAAGGAAGGGGTAGAGCGAGAGTATATTTTAGCCTCTCTGAAAAGGAATCGATGGAATATCAGTAAAACAGCTCGCGAACTGGACATCGATCGTACCAATCTGCATAAGAAAATTCGATATTATAAACTGCAGAATGAATGAACGTATTTGATTCAATTGTCAGCGCAACAAATCTCTTGGGAAACCCACTCTTCGTAACGCACACGTCCTCGTTTGCGCTGGGACCCTCTAAGGCGAAGTAGATGATTGTAAACAGCTCAATTGAGACGAGTTTAGTTACGATTGCCCATTGCGATTGTAGGGA
>CAZMEG010000099.1:0-1884 GCA_964565205.1 uncultured Cytophagia bacterium | reverse complement strand
CATTAAAAGTGATTTCGAAACTTCGGGATGGCGGCGGCTTCTAAGGATTGCACTGTCACTGCCAGGTTTACACGCCACTTTTCGGCATTCTTTTTAGTAAAGACAGCCTATTTGTCATTCTGTAAGAATCTTTTTTTGAGGCGGCAACAGTCTCAATTCCCAAAAAGATTCCTCCGGAATGACAGTCGCCGTCCTTAAAAGCGACCAGATAAGATGATCTAACACGGTTTGAAACCGTGTTTTTTTGTGATTCTTTCATAATTGCAAGAATACACAGTCACAGACCTATAAGTTCATTTCCGACTTTGTAAGATCATGGAATTTTATGAAATCCAACCTTCCGAAGGTTGCAAACCTTCGGAAGGTTCTTTTCATGATTACTTAACAGAGTCAATTTCCGAACTAACCTGTCTGTCTCCAGAAAAATACCTCACTTCCATCCTCACCACCAGTTGAGTTACGATCGCCAATTGAGATTATATACACGTTTCAGACATTTAAAGCAATCCAGAAGTTTCGGGATTGCGAGGAATTCTAAGGACAGCATCGTTAAAATCATATAAAATTTCACTTCAATTGTGTCGATATAATTTCCAGTATGGTAAAGAATAAAGCCGATCTTGATAAACTTTTAACTTATGCCGTTCAAAAGGAAGCATCAGATATTCACCTGAGTGCGGGTTCTGTTCCTATTTTGCGTATTCATGGTACCTTGAGACGGCTGGAGGGGGAAATAATTCACAGCCACCATCTGCGCCAGATTTTTCATGAAATCTTAACGGAAAAACAACGTAAAATTTTAGAAGAAACGTTAGAACTCGATTTTGCCTACGCTGTTGCAGGGGTTGCCCGTTTCCGAACCAATCTCTATTACCAGCTTCGAGGTGAAGCCGTGGCATTTCGAACCATTCCCGATCGTATCCGAACCCTGGAAGAACTACGGGTGCCCAAAGGAATTTACCACCTTTGCAGACAGAAAAAGGGCCTGGTGCTGGTAACAGGTCCAACTGGTTCGGGAAAATCTACCACTCTCGCTGCCATGATCGATTTAATTAATCGAGAGCGCCGCGAACATATTCTCACCATTGAAGACCCCATCGAATATGTTCATGAGAACAAAAATTGTCTGATAAACCAAAGAGAACTGGGGCAACATACCCACTCGTTCGCCAGTGCTTTACGAGCGGCTTTGCGCGAAGACCCCGATGTGATCCTGGTGGGGGAAATGCGTGATCTTGAAACCATTGCTTTAGCCTTAACGGCTGCTGAAACGGGACATCTGGTGTTTGCCACGCTCCATACCATGGACGCTGCCGAGACAGTCAACCGCATTGTGGATGTTTTCCCATCGGAGCAGCAGGGTCAGGTAAGAGCCATGTTTGCCAATACTATTCAGGGCATTGTGGCACAGCGTCTTTTACCCACCCGGGATGGTCGCGGACGAATTGCCATTCATGAGATCCTGATCGCTACTTCCGCAGTCAGAAATCTTATTCGGGAGGAAAAAACCCACCAGATTTATTCCGCCATTCAAACCGGGGCAGCCTACGGCATGCAAACCATGGATCAAGCCCTCAAACGCTATCTTGATCAGGGTCTCATTTCCAAAGAAGTAGCCCTGGCTCACGCAACAGACAAAAGTATTTTTAAACAATCCTGAATTAAAAAACACAATTGACCCCCTCACACTCAATCCCAAATATTCAAATCCCAAATCCCAAATCCCAACCCCCAACTTCCAACTCCCATATCTCAGATCAATTTATTACTTGATTTGAAAGATTGTCCTTTTATCTTTTAATAATTCAGAAAAATAGAGAAAAAAAACCGTGGCATTAATCCAGCAATCCAAGCTTCGTTATTCCTTTGTGAATTGTGAAATTA
>CAZMEG010000098.1:0-9558 GCA_964565205.1 uncultured Cytophagia bacterium | reverse complement strand
AAAGATTTTTAGAACATTCATTGAACTTAAACAAAATTATGTTTAATTTTAAACTGAACAATATAGATAAGAAAGAAATGAATCGCAAAGTACTGGTTACAGGTGGACGCGGTTTTATTGGTAGTTTTCTGGTAGAAACACTTCTTGACCAAGGATTTGAAGTACGCTGCCTCCTGCGCAATTCAGGTAAAGGTTTAAGCTGGTTAAAAAATTTGCCTATTGAAATATCTTATGGTGATCTTACGCATCCTGTAACTTTATCAAAAGCGGTGGAAGGAGTTGAATATGTTTTTCATCTGGCTGGATTAACTAAAGCCATTCATTACAAACAATATTATCAGGCCAATGTGGAAGGCACCAGAAATCTTTTGCAAGCCTGCATGGAGCAAAATACCGGCATTAAACGCTTCGTCTATGTTTCCAGTTTGGCGGCAGCAGGACCCAGTCGAGACGGGAAACCTTTGACCGAAAACGACCCACCTCATCCGATCTCAGACTATGGACGCAGTAAATTACAGGGCGAAGAGATTACCATGCACTATAAAAATCATTTCCCAGTTACCATCATTAGGCCGCCTGTGGTATTTGGACCGCGAGATCGAGATGTCTTGAATTTTTTTAAAATGGCCAAATGGGGAGTTTGTCCGGTATTGTCTGGTGGCGAACGACTGAGTAGCGTGATTTTTGTTAAAGACCTGGTTGAAGGGATGATATTAGCCGCGACCCATCCAGATGCCACCGCGCAAATTTTTTATTTAAGCAATGAACATCCTTATTCCTGGGACAAATTTAGCCGACTAATCGGAGAAGTATTACAGAAAAAAATCAGGAAAATAGTTGTCCCAATTTTTGCTGTTTTTAAATTAGCGTTGATTTCTCACCTCTATGCGCGCTTTACCCATCGTACAACTTTATTTAATCTGGACAAGTATAGAGAAATTAAACAAAAATATTGGCTCTGCGATAGTACCAAAGCACGCAGGATATTTGGGTTTCAGACAAAATTTGAATTGCGCCAGGCTATTCAGGAAACCCTGCAATGGTATGAAGAAAATGGATGGCTGTGATTTATTTTGTTAAACGAATAAGCTTTTCTTCCAGGGTTCTTTCCACTAAACTTTTGGAGTGATTAGAACCCCGTTCTTCGGGCAGGGTGGAGGCAAGAAATCTTTTTGCTTCAAGATAAGTAATCAGAGCAGATTTTTCCACCAGGGGCCAGTAAATATACTGTCGATTTTTACGATTCAGACTTTTTTCTTCGATTTCGAAGATGCCGAATACACTAAAGGTTTGAGACGGCGAAATTCGTCGTCGTGCTAAAAATCCACGTTCAACCATTTCATCCAGTATTCTGCGTAAGTCCTCTGCAGTAATCGAAACCGAAGGATCCAACTGTTCATATATATCACTTTCAGTGGGTAAATTTTCCTTCCAGACAATTTTCAGAATATCGATTTCGATATCAAGAGGAATTGGAAAATTTGGACCTGGAATCAAAGCCCGTTTAGATTTTTTGGCTTTTTTTCGGAATTGATCGAGGCCCATGGAAATTAGGGGAGTGATGGGCGCTAAAAGGGGCGTATCGATGTATCGATGACGTAACTGTTCTCCCATCGGATCGGGGCCAAGCGGGGTGATCTGCTGCAATTCTTCTCGACTCAGATATAAGGGTAAGTTAAGATTAGACTGGATCTTGAAGTCCAAACTGGTGTCGGTTGTGGAGGCGGAAAGAATGGTTACCACCCTGTTAATGAATTGGAACTTTCGCCAGGCAAACAGGTTTTTTTGCGGGTTTTGCCAGGACAAAATCTCGCGCGCAGTTAATTTGTCGTCTCTACTTTCCTTTTCAGAACCAGGGCTCTGGGCCAGGGAATAGGTTACAGGTATGAAAGCTATCAAGTAGAAAAAAACGATTTTTTTATATGGATTTTTCAAACTCAGACCTCGAATTTAGATAATCTAATACTTTCAACAATTACTTAATATGGGTTGTTCCGGTTATTTACCGGAATAAGGCACCAAAAGGATAGTAAATTGTTTGTAACTGTTTAAAAGACTTACGTAATGTTGGATTTTTTTCATTTAAAAAATGGAAATAATTTATTCTTGAATAGTGTTTAAATATAAATTATTATTCATGTATAAATTAACAATTTGCCCAATTAAATTAACCTTTTAAGAGGGAGGTTATCATGCGTGTTTTGATTTTGTTTTTCATGACCTTTTTCATTTCTTTTGTGCAGGCACAGGTAAAGATCAACGAAGTATTATACTCAACGGCTGATGATCAAATCGAGCTTAAAAATTTTGGCTCCACTGCCGTAGATGTATCGAGCTGGTGGTTATGTTCAGTATTTGTTTACAATCAGATTAGCACTTTGAATGTCATCAGTGGATCGCTTAACATCCCACCGGGTGGAATCCTGGCATTGAGCGGAAAGAGCCTGAATAATACCGCAGCCGACCTGGCATTATACAACTCCTCTGTTTTCACCAGCACTACCGCCATGCAGGATTATGTAGAATGGGGCCGTGGTGGCCAGGGACGCGAATCTGTTGCGGTCAGTAAAGGTATATGGACAGCAGGTGATTTTGTTCCTACTGTTGCTGCAGGCCATTCCATTGAATACGATGGTGATGGCAACTCTTCCAGTGATTGGTTTGATCAGCCCAATCCCACTATTGGATCGGAAAATGGGATTCTTACCAGTGTTGAGGAACAGCCGTTTATACCGACAAAATTCCATCTGGAACAAAATTTCCCAAACCCCTTTAATCCCACGACCGTAATGCCTTACACGATTCCCCAGGGCTCCGGTGTTTTACCGGTTAAACTTGAGATTTTTAATGTTCTGGGACAAAAAGTTCGGACGTTAATTCAGGCCACGCAACCGGCTGGCATCTATCGGGTGAGCTGGGATGGTACGGATGATGGCAGACGGCTGGTGTCCAGTGGAATTTACATTTACCGCTTAAAAGCCGGGGATTTTGTGGATATGAAGCGCATGGTATTTTTGAGATAAGCCTCAAGGCAACATCTCGATATAACGCTTCTTTACGGGGTAGGGGAATTCCCGGAAACGGCGCAGCTCATCCACCCGGTGCGCGGGTTGAAGAGCATCTAAAAAGCGGGTATATTTCTCACTGAGCCAGTTGATCTCCCGGTAACGGTGGGCTAAGCGGGGGCTTTCATAAGAATAGTCATTGCGCTCAAAAAGATGGTATCGTAACCAGAGGCGATCGAACCTTTCCAGTTTTTTAGATTTGTTAAAATAAGCCAGAAATAGCTTTAAAATCTGGTAGGTGTCGATTCGTGCCATCAGTTCCAGGTCGCGAATAAATTCTTCTTTATGAATGTCTTTCTCCCCGGCAAGAAATTTTAAAGCTGCATGGACAGCGTGATTTAATTCTTCAAAAAACACCACAAAAGGATAGATGTTTTTTTCACTCAAGCCCATACGGGGATCATTCTGTTCGAGATAAGAAATGACCTCATCGGAATAGTAAATGGCCATATAGAGACGACCATTCAGGACACGAAAAAAGACCCGGGCCAGATGAGAAAGCTCCCGCGCTTCCGGAGTACAATATTGGGACAAATCTCGGAAGCGCTGTTTGCCAATAATGAAATGTTCGAGATTTATTCCACTATTTTGCTGATAGGTGCGCTCGGTAATGTTTTGTAGTTCACGTAATAGTGACATAACCATTCATGTTTAATTGGGCTTACTGAAAAATATTTGTCGAAGCAACTTATCCAGTACATCGGGGCGTTCATCCAGTACAATATAGTCATCGGCCAGTTTATTCAGAGCTACTCGCACCAGACGAAAACGATCGGCCAGGTTGGCCAGGATTTCAACCAGGTGATACTTTGCGGCAAATCTATTTCGTGATGCCCAGCGATAACTGCTGCTACCCATCTGTTCATAGTAATCAAAACCAGGGGCTTTGCGCCCATAGGTAGCCCTGCGATAAATGTAATCCGGGAAAATTCCGGTCATGAAGAGGGAATAGTTACCTATATGGCTACGAATTAGAAATGCCTCGTAAGAAGCCGAATCAAGAAAATCAATCATCATATCTGTAAGGTAATAATAAGCTTTTTGGTGGTGACGGGAAATGCTGTGCACCCTTCTCAAACTGCAAAACTCAGCCAGCATGGAAGCCACGTAATCGGTCATATCACGATCATCAATTTTATGTTCCAGCAAAGCCTTTCGGGTCAAAATGTAGAAATAAAGATAAGGTGAAATTTTACTGAAACCCTGCCGTTCGGTGACTTTTTTGAATAAAAGTTCGTGGTCCAGAATCTTATCACGGATTTCTTCATCGGTTAATAATTTCGTTAAAGCCACTTTATTGCTTTCATCCTTAGAAAGTGTCTCCACAATAAAATTGAAATCCTCCGCCGTAAACTTTTGCCGGCAATTGGCCCGAATCATATAATCACCACCTTTAAACTTATTTTAATTTAACCACAAAATTTAGTAATAAATTCTTATTTTTTCATTTATTATATTATCGACCCTTAAATTTCTTAAGTTGACCATAAATAAACTCATCCTGAGAGTTACAAGTTTCATAATATTGTTATGTTAGTGAATGATCAAGTTAACTAAAAGGCGCTTGACTTTTCTTGAACCGTTCTCTATATTTGGTGGAATTATGTTTAGCAGCATAAAACGACTTACCAAACATTCATTAGTTTATGGTGTTGGTCACATTTTGGCCCGCTTTGTCGGGTTTTTATTGTTACCTCTGTATACCAATAAATTACCGACAACGGAATTTGGCGTTGCGGCGGTAGTATTCAGTTATCTGGCTGTTCTCACCATTGTATATACTTATGGCCTCGATGCTGCGTTTTTACGTTATTACATTCTAAACGATAATCCTGAAGAAAAACGTAAAATTTTCAGTACGGCTTTCTGGGCTATTTTTACCATAGCCATTCTTTTTTCTGTTTTAATTTATTTCTCTTCCGTAACAATTTCAAGGGTTATTTTGTCCACCAACCAATACGCTCATATTTTTAAACTTACCAGTTTTATTCTTTTATTTGATGCTCTGGCGGTGTTACCTTTTTTATATCTACGTGCTCTGGAAAAATCTGTAATTTATACTTCATTAAAATTTATTAATGTCGTCATTACTGTGAGTTTGAATCTATTATTTATTGTTAAAATGGGAAAAGGTGTGGAAGGGATCTTTTTGGCCAATGCCTGGGCTTCAGGGATAACATTTTTTCTGGTTTCACCTATTTTGTTAAAACAAATCAGACTGGAATTTTCAAAAATTCATTATTTCGAATTGTTACGTTTTGGATTGCCTTATTTACCTTCAACCATGGCTGTGGTTCTGCTGGATCTTGTGGATCGATTCATTCTGGAAAAATTAGCCGGACTGGATGTTACCGGCCTTTACAATGCCGGTTATAAGCTTGGCATGTTCATGGCGCTGTTTGTCACGGCATTTCGTTTTGCCTGGCACCCATTTTTTCTTTCTACCTCCAGACAGGAGAATGCCCGGGAAATTTTTTCACGGGTTCTTACTTATTTTACCACCATTGGCGCAGCCATATTCTTAATCATTTCTCTTTTCATCGATCAAATTGTTCGATTCGAAATATTCGGTTTTACCCTGTTTGGCCCTGATTACTGGGCAAGTACTAAAGTTGTGCCTGTGATTTTATTAGCCTATTTAACCTACGGGATTTACGTAAACTTTGTGGTGGGCATTCATCTGGAGAAAAAGACCCAGTACTTGCCTTTTGTCACAGGGAGTGGAACGGCCGTTAACGTTCTGGCCAATTTTATTTTGATCCCTAAATTTGGCATGATGGGGGCTGCTTATGCCACTTTGCTGGGTTACGGAGTTATGGCTATTTTACTCTATATTCTGGTACAACGTATTTATGCCATACCCTATGAGTTTTCTCGCCTTTTGAAACTGGCTGGTGTGGTGATGGTGCTTTTTTATCTGGGATATTATTTTCAATGGTCGCAGGTGATTGTATTTAAGCTATTAGTAATATTAAGTTTCCCGGTGCTATTGTTGATCACTGGATTTTTTGACAAAAATGAACTGGAGAAATTAAAAGGCATTTTACGATTAAAAACCATAACTTCAAACTAAAAGGAAGGACTTCATGAAGGGTGTAATTATTGCTGGTGGAACCGGGTCACGTTTGTATCCGTTGACCAAAATTATCAACAAAAACGTACTGGCTGTTTACGACAAACCTTTGATTTATTATCCTATTCTCACACTTCGAGATGCCGGTATCAACGAGATTCTGATTATTTCGGGGCGGGGACATGCCGGTCAATATCTGGATTTACTGGGTGCGGGCTCGCAATTTGGCGTGCGCCTTTCTTATGAGATTCAGGAGTATCCCGGAGGAATCGCGCAGGCCATTGGACTGGCTGAAAGGTTTGCCGATGGGGATCAAATCATTGTCATTTTAGGCGATAACATTTATCAGGATCGTTTCCGGGAATCTGTACAAAAATTTCTGAAACAAGAAAAGGGTGCCATGGTTTTTTTGAAAGAAGTGGAAAATCCCAGACGTTTTGGGGTGCCCGTTTTTGATGATGGCAAAATTGTGGAAATCATCGAAAAACCCAAGGAACCTCCCTCTCAATATGCGGTTACCGGCCTTTACATGTACGATAACCGTGCTTTTGAAGTGATTAGAACCTTGAAACCCTCGGCCCGTGGTGAAATAGAAGTTACCGACCTGAATAATTTTTATGCCCGAGAGGGTACTCTGGATTATGAGGTGCTCAAAGGCGTTTGGATTGATGCCGGCACCTTTGATTCTTTACTTCATGCTAATTTATTTGTTGCCTACAATAAAGAACATTTACCCCAGTTTAATTTTAAAGAAGAATATCCCGGGGAAAACAAAAATGTTTAGGTTGTGCAATTGAACAATCCCCGCAAACAAATTTTAATAATTTTATTTCTTGCCTTTTTATTACGCTTTGTGGGTGTTTGGTATGGTTTGCCTTCACTTTATAATTCCGATGAACCCTTTAATGTGAGTAACGCACTGGCGTTTGGGGCTCGAAAGACTCTGGAACCGGTTTACTGGGTTTATCCAGGCTTCTATTTCTATTTTTTATTTTCTGTGTATGGGTTTTATTTTGTAAGTGGAAAACTGGTAGGCCTGTTTGAAAATGCCATCGATTTTGCTGCTGAATATTTTTTAAATCCGACCGGTCTATTTTTAATCGGTCGTATGACCAGCGTGTTATTTGGCGTGGCAGCCGTGGCTCTGGTTTTTGCAATAGGTCGGCGTTTTTTTAATCCGAAGGCCGGCTGGTTAGCGGCTTTGCTTCTTGCTCTAAGTTACACCCATGCAGACCTTTCCCACTGGATCCTACCGGAACCGGCTCTGACTTTCATGTCAGCCCTGGCTCTTTTCTTGATTTTTAAATATCTGGATTATCCTTCATTTAAAAATTTGATCGTGGCAGGCCTGCTTTCAGGCTTAGCTATTTCAATTAAGTACAATGCGGGTTTCGTGGTAGTCCCCTTGATTGTGGCTATATTTTTGTCTTCATCTGAATCTTTTTTTAATAAAAGTAAAAGGGTACTCATCGGATTGGGAGGTGTAGTAACTGGTTTTTTACTCGGCTCCCCTTACTGGCTTCTTAAATTTAACTCGTACTGGCAAACATTGCGGTATACTTTAACTCACATGAAATCGGGCATGGTGGGGCATATGAGTTCGATACCATTGATCTGGCCCCTTTGGCATCTGGTGTTTAATGATTGGACGGTGGGCTTTATTCTGGTGGCCGGTTTCATTTACCTGTTCTGGCAGAGAAGTGCTAAATCTCTTTTACTTTTGGTTTTTATTTTACCTACTTTGTTAATCGTGGGTCTCTGGCAACGGACAGGTCTGCATTATCTGATGCCAATCTATCCGGCTATGGGGCTGGCGGGTGCTTTGTTTTTACAGGATATCCTTGAACAAATTCCTAAATTTTTTATCCGGCTCTGCATATTACTGGTTTTATTCATTCCACCTCTGGTTAAAATTGTTTACCAGGATGTGCGATTAACCCAAAAAGATACCCGGGCGCTGGCTGAAGAATGGATCGAGAAGCATATTCCCACAGGCAGCACCATTGGCTACGAAAATTATGTCTATGGACCCAATCTGTTTGATCCTAATCGGTTTTTTAAATCCACTCAGGAGAGTAAGTTGTTGCCCGTTGAATTGAAGGAACGATTATTACACGAAGGGCTTATTCGCCCTTCCTATAGACTGGTAAACCTGCGCAAGGATTTTAAATTATCCGCCAAACAGGATTCCACTTTACAAAAGTTGCTGCGCAATCCCTATTTTCGTCAGTTAATGGAAATGCGTTTGCCAAATCTGAGGGATATACGCCGGGCGGGTGTACAATATCTGATGATTTCCAGTGACAATTACGCTCGTTATTTTACCAGTAAACCTCCAAAAAAGAGGACGCCACTCTGGTTCAATTATCAGAATGGGCGGAAATTTTATGCTGAAGTTTTGACTTCCAAAGATTTAATTTTGTTGAAGGAATTCCGTCCCGATTTCTGGAGGCCGGGTCCTGTGATCAGAGTTTACCAGTTTAAAGAATCTGAAAAAATTCATGCCGACGCTCAATCAGAAAATGGCCCCTGAGGTCCTGTCTTTAAATTATCCGTTCCAGTGGCAGGGCCTGGAAGATTTTCGTTATGCGAAAGACGAACGTGGGATTCCCTGCGTCAATATGGGAAGGAAATGGGGTTTACAATATAATCCCATCACCATAATTCAATTCGGGTTGTACAATCTGCAAAGATATGCTCAACATCTGGGAAATAAAGAGTTAATCGCTGTCAAGCAGGTGGGGCGCTGGCTGGTGGAAAATTTCAAGCCGTGGCATGAGAATATGGGCGCCTGGATTTTCCAGTATGACCTGGACTTTTATGGTCCCAGGGCTCCGTGGATATCCGCTATGGCGCAGGGACAGGGCATTTCATTTTTGCTGCGATTTTATTCTTTACAATCGGATGAAACTTTGCTTGAAATCTGTCAAAAGGCTTTTCGTTCCTTTCTTCATCCAGTGGAAAAAGGTGGGGTCGTTTCGAAATTTCCCGATGGCGCCATCGTTTTTGAAGAGTTCCCGACCGAAACCCCTCCACATGTTTTAAATGGCCATATATTTGCCCTGCTCGGTATTCATGATTTTGCCCAGTTTTTTTCCGATAACTCGGCCAGGACATTATTTGATGATGCAATTGAGGGCCTAAAACAAAATCTCCATCACTATGACACAGGGTACTGGAACCTGTACGATTTGCATCCTACCCGGCGACTGGCTTCTCCCATGTATATGAAGGTACATATTCAGTTAATGCAAATTTTATATGAGATGACAGGGGAAACGCAATTTAAAAAATTTGCTCAGCGGTGTCAAACGTATTTAAAAAACCCCGTGTCCAGGATCCGCTGGTTTTTCAGGAAGGTTCATGAAAAAGTTAAGTATGGTTAGTTGTTCGTTGTCAGTTGTTTGTTGGGTGTGTTGA
>CAZMEG010000097.1:0-9643 GCA_964565205.1 uncultured Cytophagia bacterium | reverse complement strand
TGGGGAACATGAGGTGAAATCCCCGCGGGATCCCACTTCACCGGTGCACCCGCTTCGAGTTTCTGAGGAAACCTGCGGACGTTGCCATGCCTCTGAGCGGATCACTGAGAAATTCGGCCTTCCTGAAGCCCGTGTTGCAACATTTGAGGAAAGCTACCATGGTTTGGCCATAAAAGGGGGTTCACTTACCGCTGCCAACTGTGCCAGTTGCCATGGAATTCATAACATCCTCCCCTCTTCAGATCCTCGTTCGACAATTTACCCGGCTAATTTACAAAAGACCTGTGGAAGTTGCCACCCGAAAGCCTCCAGACATTTTGCCGAAGGCCCCATTCATTTAACCACAAGTTCAACTCCCGGACGCATAGTAAACTATGTGAGAAAGTTTTACATCTGGTTAATCGTCATTGTAATTAGTGGGATGATGCTACACAACATGGCTGATTTTATTAAACGAACGCAAAGAAAAATACAATCCAGGAAAAAAGAATGAATGAATTATTGACTCAGACAAAATCCGGTGAACATGGCACTTTTATAAGATGGACTCTGAATGAACGGGTCCAGCACTGGATTTTAGCTATCAGTTTTATTCTTCTGGTTATTACAGGATTTGCCTTACGCTATCCAGATGCCTGGTGGGTACGACCGTTTACCGGCATAGAGTGGCGATTCAATTTACGTGGCACTATACACCGTGTAGCCGGAGGTGTGTTCCTCACTCTGGGTATATATCATATCATCTGGGCAATGGTTACTAAAAGAGGCCGACTGCTTTTAAAAGCGTTGAAACCGAGATTAAAAGATTATCATGATTTACGTCAGAATATATTGTATTTCTTTGGTAAAATTAAACATTCACCCCGCTTTGAGCATTTCAGCTATATGGAAAAAATTGAATATCTGGCTTTGATCTGGGGCGCGGTCATCATGGGTGTTACGGGTTTGATGCTGTGGTTCGAAGAGCTGACTTTATCCATTTTTCCTAAATGGGTGATTGATCTGGTTACAGTGATTCATTTTTATGAAGCCTGGCTGGCCACTCTGGCCATTCTTGTGTGGCATTTTTACTATGTAATTTTTAACCCGGATGTTTATCCATTGAACACCAGCATGATTGACGGAAAAATTACCGAAAAAGAAATGCGAGAAGAACACTTTTTAGAGTGGCAACAACTACAAAAATCTTTTAATCAGGATAATTCTTAATTTATCCTGAAAAATTCCTAAGGCGGCGGAGCCGCAACCAAAAAGGCAAAACGATTAATGGCAAAATAATTTTAAATGAATACTCACACAAAGACGCGAAGATGGTAAGGAGACGCAATAGTTTTAGCTCTAAAAGGACAATTGAGATTCAGCTTCTGAAATTTGGGATTTGGCAAAGTGGGAAATTATTATGCAGGTGAATTATTCAGGTAAGCAGATCATAACGATACTTGCCTTTTTAATCTTTAATACCGGCTTTCTATTTTCTCAAACCAATGAAGATTGCATGATGTGTCACTCGGATCCTGAGTTAACTATAGAGAGAGACGGACGTGAAATCTCGCTGTATGTGGATATTGAACAACTCAACAATTCGATTCATAAAGGCTTTGATTGCATTGATTGTCATGAAGATGCGGCTGTTGAAGAATTTCCCCATCCGGAGAATCTGAAACCGGTAGCCTGTGGCAATTGTCATGATGAAGAGCAAGAAAAATTCGATGCAGGCATTCATGGTCAGGCTTTGCAACGGGGTGAAATTTATGCTCCAAATTGTCAGGAATGTCATGGTACTCACGATATACTACCGGGATCCGATCCAAAATCTAAAACAAACAAAATGAACATCCCATTTTTATGCGGCCGCTGTCATCGGGAAGGGGCCCCGGTTGCACGGGTTTATAATATCACCGAACATAATATTCTGGAAAATTACAGCCAGGATATCCACGGTGAAGGATTGTTTAAACGCGGATTAATTGTTACGGCCACCTGCAATAACTGTCATGGCAACCACCTCATTTTACCCCATACCGATCCTCGCTCCTCTATTTCTCTTAATAAAATTGCTAACACCTGTATGCAATGTCATGCTCGCATTGAAGATGTACACAAGAAGGTAATTAAAGGAGAATTGTGGGAGAAACGCCCGGGGGCCATCCCGGCCTGTTCCGATTGCCATCCACCTCATAGGGTGCGTAAGCAGAACATTGTCATCAAAGTGGCGGATCGAACCTGTTTAAGATGTCATGCTCGCAAGGACATTCGGAAAGTCGTGGATGGCAAAACGGTCTCCTTAACCGTTCACAGAGAAGACCTGGCCAATTCCATGCACAGAAATATTCCCTGTGTGAAATGTCATTCCGATGTTAGCCCGGAACGACGGCGCCCCTGTGAAACTGCCGGCAAGGTGGATTGTTCCAACTGTCATGCACAGATCGCCAATCAATACTTTCAGAGTGGCCATGGTCAGGCTTATTTTGCCAAAAATCCCGATGCGCCTTACTGCACGTATTGTCACGGCGACCATAAGGTCAAATCCCGATATGATGAGTTATCCCCCACTTACCGGGCGAATATTCCTAAATTATGTGGGGAATGTCACAAACAGGGAGGTAAAGCTGCCAAAATACCCGGACTGCATGAAATCAATGCTTATTATGACTATTCCAAAAGTGTGCATGGGAAAGGCCTGGTTGAAAAGGGACTGTTACCCAGTGCGGTGTGCACCGATTGCCATACCTCCCATTATGTTCTTAAAATGACCGATGAACGATCGAGCGTTTATCCTAAAAATATTCCAGCCACGTGTGCCACCTGCCATCGGGGCATTTACAAGCAATACATATTAAGTGTTCATGCCATTAATAAAGTTAAAAACGAACAGAAATTACCTACCTGTGCGGATTGTCACACGGCGCATGCCATCATTGAAACAAAACAAGATGAGTTCATGACCGAAGTTACCACAACGTGTGGAAGTTGCCATCGAGAACTGGCTTCTACCTATCTTCAGACCATTCACGGGAAGGCCTATCAATTAGGCTACCTGAAGGCCGCTAAATGTAGTGATTGCCATGGCGCACATAATATTTTGTCCGTCAATAATCCAAACTCTTCAGTGGGCTTAAAAAACATTGTGAAAACCTGCAAAAAATGTCATGAAGATGCCAATCAACGCTTTACCGGTTATTTAACCCATGCCACACATCATGACAAGGTGAAGTATCCGATTCTTTTTTACACGTTTTGGGCTATGACTTCGCTATTAATCGGCGTATTTGGATTTTTCGGTATTCATACTTTACTCTGGTTGCCACGATCTCTTCAAACACTGAAAGAAAAGAGAAAACAAAAAGAAAATCCTCAATTGGCCAAATATTACATTCAACGCTTTACCCCGCAGCAGCGGATTACTCATATTCTGGTTATTTTAAGTTTTATGGGATTGGCATTGACCGGGATGATGTTAAAATTTGCCGGCATGCCATGGGCAAAATTTTTAGCCAATTTAATCGGTGGTGTTAAAATCGCCGGGCTTATTCATCGTTTTGCAGCCGTCATTACTTTTGGATATTTTGGTTATCATTTACTCGGTTTGATAAAAATAAAAAAGCAACGTCGCAGTTCCTGGAAAGATTTTGTTTTCGGACCTCATTCGCTAATGTTTAACCGGCAGGATTTAAAGGATTTTTGGGCAACCATGAAATGGTTCGTCGGCATAGGGTCTCGTCCTTCTTACGGTCGCTGGACCTACTGGGAGAAGTTTGATTATTTTGCCGTGTTCTGGGGGGTTACAATCATTGGATTGTCTGGTTTGATGCTATGGTTTCCTGAATTTTTCACCAGGTTTGTCCCGGGCTGGTTAATAAATGTGGCCCATATAGTTCATAGTGATGAAGCCCTGTTGGCCGTAGGGTTTATTTTTACCATACATTTCTTTAATACTCATCTTCGGCCAGAGTCTTTTCCCATGGATACCGTGATTTTTACGGGCCTTGTCCCGGTAGAAGAATTTAAGGAGTTTCGTCCCAAAGCTTATGAAGAGATGAAAAAGAGTGGGGAATTGCGCAAACTTCTGGTCAAAAAAGAAATCACGCCTCGCTGGGAAAGTGTGGTTAAGATTTTTGGAGGACTCTTCCTCTCCATTGGAATTTCGCTTATCTTTTTGATAATTTATTCCGCGCTGTTTGGGTACCGGTAACAGTTACAGCAAATTGGTATAATAAACTGTTTTTTTATCACAGAGAGTACAAAAGTTACGAAGGTATTTATAAAATGATTTTAATAACTTGAAACTCTTTACCCTTATTTTATTTGTGTTCTTCTGAGTTAAACAGCATTTGCAATTCATATACCCCCTCACTGCTCCTTGTTTCGATTTTAAAGCCCATCTTTTTGTTTAAATGCATCATGGGTCGGTTATCTTTTAGTACCGTAGCCGTGAAACCCAGCAAACCCTGTTTCTTAGCCAGATAAGTAAGGTAGGTAATGAGAATGGTACCAATACCCCGGTTTTGATAATCGTCTCGTACCGCAAAAGCTACATCAGCCAGGCGAGTTTTTTCATCAGTAAAATATTGCCCCAGGCCCACGACCTCTTCTTTTTCCTCTTTTTTAATGATGGCCAGAATTGCCATATCTTTGCTGTAATTAACGACCACAAATTTCTGCAAAGATTCATGAGGCATGTCCTGACGCATGGTCATGAACCTCTTGTAAAGAGACTCATCTGATAGATGATAAAAGAAATCTTTTAACAGCGGCTCATCACTGATTTTTACTGGTCGCAGAAAAATTTCCAGACCGGTTTTGGTTGTCCGGTAAGTTTCAAGATGTTCAGGGTATTCACCCGGTTTACCGGGTACAAAAGCTTGATCTTTGTAAATAAGATGATGTTTTTTAGCCTGCTCAATCAACCAGGGTCGGAACTTGGGATGAGCAATGGCAATGAGGGCCATGGCTCGTTCTCGTATGTTTTTTCCATGCAAGTAAGCAATCCCGTATTCGGTTACCACATACCGAACATCCCCTCGATTTAAAGTGACACCTGATCCCTCTTTTAAAAAAGGAATGATACGTGAGGTACGACCATGATTGGCGGTGGAAGGTAAGGTAAGAATGGTTTTGCCATTTTTGGCCAGAACCGCACCACGCATGAAATCGGCCTGGCCGCCAATCCCACTGTAAAAGGTCTTTCCTAACGATTCGGCCGTAGCCTGCCCGGTGAGGTCAATTTGCAGGGCACTATTAATAGCCGTCATGTTTTCGTTCTTGGCAATGATCAAAGGGTTGTTGGTGTAATCAGCCGTGCGAAATTCAAATGCGGGATTGTCATGTAAAAATTCATAGGTCCTGTGTTGGCCCATGCAAAAGGTTGCCACAGTTTTGCCTGGATGCAGAGTTTTACGAGAATTGTCAATCACCCCCTTTTGCATGAGCTCCACAATGCCGTCCGTTAAAAGCTCCGTATGGACGCCAAGATGTTGCTTTCCCTCGAGATTGGACAGGATGGCGTTGGCAATGCTCCCATATCCCACCTGGATGGTATCCCCATCCTGAATCAGGCTGGCCACATATCGGCCAATGCGTTGGCTGACCTCGCTATCGGCTTCCGGCAGATATTCCAGGAGCGGTTCGTCATAAAACACCAAATAGTCGATTTCGTCAATATGCACGAAACTATCCCCATGAACCCAGGGCATATGGTTATTGACCTGGGCGATCACCAGGCGGGCGTTTTTAACAGCAGCCTTGACGATATCCACACTAATGCCCAGACTTAAATAACCATGCCGGTCGGGTGGCGAAGTCTGAATCAAGGCCACATCCAGCGGTACCAGACCACGATTGAAGAGAGAAGGGATTTGGGATAAGAAGATGGGTGTGTAATCGGCCAGACATGCATTCACTGCCTTACGAGTATGCTGACCAATGAAAAAGGAGTTGTGACGAAAGTTATATTTAAATTTTCCCGAAATATAAGGCGCCACACCAAGTGTCCAGACATGGAAAATTTCGGCATCGAAAATGGTTTTAGGATGAGCTTCCACATATTCAACCAGAGCCTTCACCAGATATTGGGGTTCTCCACAGCCAGTTCCCACAAAAATTCGTGCCCCACGACGTATATGTTTAAAAATTTTTTGCAGGGGTGCAAATTTGTCAGGATAACGATCCTGGAATTTTGGTAACCAATCTTTCATTTGCTTTGAATCGATTTCTTGTTTTGCTATCAAAAGATAACTCGACTGCATTCCAATAGCAAGAGATTTTTAGTTTTCCCATCCATGAGAATTTCGAGGTTCTAATTTCTCATAATTGAGATAATTTTGATTAACCAGGTAAAACAATTTTTTTCGTCTTTTTAATTGCAATAAAATTATATAATTAAAACAAATAAAAAACGCTCGAAGTTAGATTTTTCTGGTACGGTTTTTGTGAAAACAAAACGCAGTCAAGAAATTCTTTAACTTCAATGTCCAGCAAACCTAAAATTTTAATAATCGATGATGATGAAGCGGTTTTAGAAGCCTGCAGCCGGGCGTTACAACAAAATGGGGGGTATGAAATAAAGGCTCTCTCAGACGGTAATGCAGCCCTGCATGAAATAAAAGCGCGCGAATATGACCTCATCCTCTGTGATTTAAATATGGACGAGCTTGGCGGCCTTGATTTGTTGAAGGAAGCCAAACTTTTTGCTCCGGAAACCCCCTTTGTTATTTTTAGCGGTCACGGCAATATAGAAACAGCCGTAAATGCCATGAAAGAGGGGGCCTTTGATTTTATCGAAAAACCTTTCAAAAAGGAGCGCCTCAAAGTAGTTGTTGAAAAATCCCTTCAGCACCGCAATCTTTTTAAAGAAAAGAGAGCTCTACGCAACCAACTGGAAAAGAGTCAAAGATTTGATAATCTCATAGGTCGAAGTCCTGCCATGCGTCGAATTTTTGATATGATCAAACGCATAGCAGAAAGCGAAGCCAATGTTACAATTGTCGGTGAAAGTGGAACCGGTAAAGAGTTGGTGGCTCGAAGCATTCACTATCATAGTCCGAGACGGGAGAAGCCCTTTGTTCCGGTAAATTGTGGTTCGTTTCCTGAACATTTATTCGAAAGCGAACTGTTTGGGTATGAAAAGGGCGCTTTTACCGGTGCTTACCGCCGTAAGCCTGGGTTACTGGAATATGCTCACGGGGGCACCTTTTTCCTGGATGAGGTCTGTGAATTGAGCCCAAGTTTGCAGGTAAAATTATTGCGTATGTTGCAGGACAAAAAGATTCGTAGGGTAGGGGGTAATGAGCTTATCGAAGTAGATGTACGGATTATTTCCGCTACTAATCGAAATCTGGAGGAGGCCTTGCGGGAGGGTATTTTACGTGAAGATTTATATTACCGTCTGAATGTCATCTCCATTGAATTACCCCCTTTGCGTGAACGGAAAGAAGACATTCCCCTTCTGGCCCAATATTTTGTGGAGCAATATTCAAAGATGAGCCCCAAAATCATTCGTGGAATTTCCGTTGAAGCCCTTCGCTGTCTTGAAGAATATAGCTGGCCAGGTAATGTGCGTGAACTGGAAAATGTTATCGAACGCGCCATAACCCTGGCAAAGGACGAATGGATTCGTCCCGAAGATCTCCCTCCAAATATTGCCTGCCCCAAAAAGGCCGTAAATGAAGTGACGCTGCAATTACCTTTAAAAGAGGCTCGAAAACAGGTGCTGGAAAAATTCGAACGCGAATATATTTTAAAAATGCTGGAGCGATTCGGTGGAAATGTAACAAAAGCAGCTCATTATAGTGGTGTGGACCGTCGAACTTTTCACCGCTTAATGAACCGGTATGCCATAAGCAAGGTCTGGAAACCCAAGACAAGGGTTGGTAGATAAACGAATTTTACTCTATTATTTGTTAATCCCTAATAATATTATTTAATCCGAAATTTTTTGGTTATAGGCAGTCTCCCGGAATATCAATGATTACAGGTTCGGGCCTCGAGGCCGGCGGTCAGGTAGGTCAGAGACTCTTCTATCGTGACTGCTTGTGAGGCCATCGACGGTGGGGGATTGAGCTCGAAAAAAACAGGTTCATTTATTGACATTTAAAAGAGTGTTTATTAGATTTGGTTTATGAGTGTTTTAGCATTAAAAAATCGTCTTCGCCAGCTTTGTCAGAAGTTGAAGGAGGCGGATCCTGATATTGTTGATATAATTCAATTTGGTTCTTCCGTTTATGCGCCCGATTTAGCCCGTGATGTGGATCTGTTGATCACTACCCGATCCAAAAAAGCGGAAGAACTTTACTGGGATGCTTTTGACGAGCTGGAGCCTGGAGTGGATGTGATTGTTCGCACACCGGGGGAGACCATGGGGGAAGATTTGGCTGCGAGCATAAGGCTTATGGGGGAGGTATTGTTGGGAGATGGGGAAACATTAAAAGAAGCGGAGGCATTTATGGCCGTACCAACTTTTGAAAGGGCCAGAGAGTGCATAGCCACGGCTGATTCGATTTTGCATCTGGCAAAAAAAAGTAAAAAAGAAATTCGTAAAGATGAGTATTATAGAGTAGCTTTCAACAGATTATTTGATTCCGCACGTCTTGCCGTGATGGCGTTTCTCAACACGGAAAATTCTCGCTGGGGTCAACTCCGAAAGGCCTTACCAAAGCCGTTTAAAGAACAATTTCGCCGTATTGTCAATACTCTGCATATCCAGTACAGCTATGATGGGAACTACCCCAAAGATGACCCGGCCGGTGCCTTTACACACTGGCGGCAGGAGGTGGAAGAATTTATAACAAAGTTAGAGCAAAAAGCCGATCGATGAATAAACCATGGACAATTCGTTTATAAAAGATCGTCTTCGCCAGCTTTGTCAGAAGTTGAAGGAGGCGGATCCTGATATTGTTGATATAATTCAATTTGGTTCTTCCGTTTATGCGCCCGATTTAGCCCGTGATGTGGATCTGTTGATCACTACCCGATCCAAAAAAGCGGAAGAACTTTACTGGGATGCTTTTGACGAGCTGGAGCCTGGAGTGGATGTGATTGTTCGCACACCGGGGGAGACCATGGGGGAAGATTTGGCTGCGAGCATAAGGCTTATGGGGGAGGTATTGTTGGGAGATGGGGAAACATTAAAAGAAGCGGAGGCATTTATGGCCGTACCAACTTTTGAAAGGGCCAGAGAGTGCATAGCCACGGCTGATTCGATTTTGCATCTGGCAAAAAAAAGTAAAAAAGAAATTCGTAAAGATGAGTATTATAGAGTAGCTTTCAACAGATTATTTGATTCCGCACGTCTTGCCGTGATGGCGTTTCTCAACACGGAAAATTCTCGCTGGGGTCAACTCCGAAAGGCCTTACCAAAGCCGTTTAAAGAACAATTTCGCCGTATTGTCAATACTCTGCATATCCAGTACAGCTATGATGGGAACTACCCCAAAGATGACCCGGCCGGTGCCTTTACACACTGGCGGCAGGAGGTGGAAGAATTTATAACAAAGTTAGAGCAAAAAGCCGATCAAACAAAATAGAAGAGTCCCGATTTTTGAGACATTCCTACCCCAGTGGGACAGTTTTGTCTCACTTATAATCTTTTAATAAAAACAATAGCTTAATCATAATTTCATAGGTTTTAACTGGGGCATTTGTGTCT
>CAZMEG010000096.1:0-9652 GCA_964565205.1 uncultured Cytophagia bacterium | reverse complement strand
GTATTAAACTGTGTTTTGTTGGAACCCTACCTTCAAGAATACACAGTCACAGACTGTGTAAGATCATTTCCGGCTTTTGCTATTCTTACTAAAAAACTACGGCATTAGTGAATCCTCAGAATGACTACGAAGCATATTGTATTTTGATGAATAAAGCATTCTTTTTATCTGCGTGGTAACTTTGTATTACCCAGGATTGAACAGTGGTTAATACTCGCATTTTCCCAAATCATAAAAAGATGCTTCCAGCCTTACAGTATATCTTGCAAACTCATTACTCCAGTAATCTATTACTCCAATACTCCAATTTTGAGTCGTCAGATTTTCCCGTTTAAATTAATCCTTCCCGTGGAGATAAAAACGCCATAATAATTGTGGTTATCACTATGGCCCAGATGGCTACATAGAGGGGTACAAAATATTGTCGACGATGGAGCATTTCGGGATATTTAATCTCCTTGCCGGCAAACTTTCCACGAGGTTTACTCGGAAAGAAAAAGGTTTTGTAAGTCTCGATAGTACCAATGGTGTAACCGAGCGCTCCCATGCTAATATATAAATAATTTTTGGTAAAATTGGACAGCATTAGAGCATAGAGCAAAGCAATAATCGGACTGCGGAAGAATTTCAATATTTCAAAGCCTTCTTTGGGAGCGTCTTTCCAGGCTCCACCAAAAGCCGAGATCCATCCTCCAACACTACCAATTGCAAGAACAAAAAGTAAATTTGTGGTGGTCAGTTGAATTTTTTGCAGAGTATAAATTCCATAAACAACGAGAAGGACTCCCGTCAGATACAGGAATCCCACAGTGAGTCGCACCGCACGATTTTCCACGACCTCCCCTTTTACACTGAATTGCATGGGAATGAAATATTTGGATTGATCTTCTTCTCTTAGAAAAGTCTTATAAAATTCTACCATAGCCCGTTCAATCACATAAGTAAAACCGTAAAGGACCACCATATTGGGGGCTCTTGTGACATCCAGTTTTGTGATCAAAACAACAACAACCGCAATTGAAGCGCTTAGAATAGTACTGCGGAAATATTTGGGCCAGGTGAATCCTTCATAAGGAGCGTCTTTGTACATGCCCCAGGTGGATGTGTGCAATCCGGCCAGTAAACCAATAACAAGTGCAATCAGAAGTTCCATAAGATTATCGTACCTCCTCCATTTTTTCAATCATGGATGTATAAATCATTTCAATTAGTTCAAGATCTCGTCGAGCAAGCTGCAAAGTAAATTGCGGGCTTGTATTATTTTGAATGGCATGAAAAAAATCTCTGAACATGCTTTTGTATCCTGCAATATCGGCAAAGCCGGGAAATGAAAAAAGTTTGCGCCGACCCCGAACGATTAAAAATACCCCGTTGCTTTCAAAGGTGATAGAGCCTTCGCGACCATAAATCTTGGATAACCGTAAGCCTTTAAATAAGGATGGCACCTCCCAGGAATAGTAAAGTGCTCCTACCGGTCCTTCCTTAAATTTGAAAGAGATTAAAATGCTTTTTTCCAGTGGACTCCTAATCCCTGGTGTGTAAGCATGAGTTAATTCAATGGGGAAACCAAGATTAGCCACAAAATTCACCCAGTGGATCCCGCCTTCAAAGAGAGCCCCACCTCCTGCCAGGTTGAGATCGTCACGCCAGTTTTCTGTTTTTTGAGCCTTGAGGGCATTGATATGAAAAAAGAGCACCTCACCGATGACCTCATCCTGTAAAAGCTTCCGAAGTTTAAAAGCCAGTGGTTTATAATAATAATTTTCAGCTACAAACACTTGCTTCCCACTCTTATTCTGTTCTTGTTTAACAAGATCAAAATCTGTAGAATGCAGAAAAGGGGGCTTTTCTACAATTACATGTTTACTGGCACGTAGTGCCATCAGAGTTAGCTCCAGGTGTTGAGCCGGAGGGGTGGCTACCAGCACTACATCGATATCAGAATTTTCTATGGCTTTTTCATAGCTATCAAAATAACCTGCCCCCCGGTATTTTTGATTAAATTGAGCGGCTTTTTCGGCACTTCGACTGGCATAATACAGGCGTACTTGTTTTTTGAAGCCCGATAGTGTTTTACTATGTATCTGTGTAGCAAATCCACATCCTAAAAAAGCCAGATGAACAGGTTTTTGGCTTTTCTCATTCATAGGGCAAACCTTGAGAAGTTTTTAGTAATATATTCTCCCACACGCAAAGCATTGGCCGCGATGGTCAAACTTGGATTAAGGCCACCTGAAGTGGGCATAAAACTACCGTCCACCACGAATAAGTTTCTAACACCTCGAAAATGACAAAAAGCATCCAGAGCCGAGGTTTTAGGATTGTTGCCCATCCTTACCGTACCAACGGCGTGTGAGAAAGTTTTTATGTGATGTACATAACAAAAAAGGGCCCCGGCTTTATAAAGAATTTTCTTGGCTTTTTTTAATAAAGCATCGCGTGCCTGGTAATCCCTTTCCGTGTAGTGATGAGTAATAAGTAATTGTGGTAATCCAAAACGGTCTCGATGAGAAAAATCTACCGCTAAGTGATTTTCATAACGGGGCTGATCTTCAGCCATAACCAGAAGCCCCGTAAGATGTTTTACCCCCACAGCTACAACAGAACCCAGAGGTCGTGGCAACATGGCTTTCACAAGACCAGTTGGTGGGGTTTGGACCTGTTGCATGCTACCTAACTTACCACCTGGCTTTTTTATTGTGGGGTGCCCGAAGTAAAAATCGTGAATACCGAGTTGTTTGTGAAAGCGATTTTCTTTTGCTGGTGCATTCAGAAAGAAACCAAACGCAATGGCATTGCAATGCCGCATGAGGTAATGACCAACTGTATGCCCACCGGGATTAAATTTTTCCAGACCTGAAGCCAGTAACAAATGCGGCGAAGCCAGGGACCCAGCCGATAGAACATAAAGACGTGCTGTATATTGAAGCCTTTGATTTTTTTTCTTATCAAAACATTCCAGAGAAGTAATCTTATTGTCCTGTGTGAATAAACGAACAGCGACCGTGTTTTCGTGTAATTGCAACCCTTCTTTTAAAAGCTTGGGCAATACCTGTGTAGCAAGATCGTTTTTGGCTTCCACAGCACAGGCAAAAGTATCACAGGTGGTACATTCAACACAGGCTTGTTGTTTCCCATTATTGAGATAATTGATCGCCAGGGGCAAACGAAATGGCCGGCATCCTAATCGTTGCGCGGCTTCACCTATGCGGCGCGAAGTTTGTGAAAGACTGTTCAATCGCTGAGGGTAGGGTGTACTTCGCCTGGGTTCGGTAGGATCGCTATTTTCTTCTCCAGCAATTTGAAGGATTTGTTCAGCCTTAGTATAGAAAGGCTCCAGGTCATCATATTGAATGGGCCATTCAGCCCCGGAATCTCCGATGATCTCTGGCGGAGGATTAAAATCGGCTTCCCGGAATCGCATTGAAACCGCACCATAAAAAACCGACGGTCCTCCCACACAACTGTAAATCCCCATTACTGGCGCATTTCCCCCCGAAAGCACCCGATAGGGAGTTTCTTTTGTATAGTAAGGGGTTAGATCAATGGAACCGTAATCCCCCCAATTATGAGGACCTCGCGGTACCCAGTCACCACGTTCCAGCATGAGTACCTTCAAACCCGCCTTCACCAGAGACCAGGCGGTCATACAGCCACCAAATCCACTACCTATGATGATAACATCGTAATGTGTCTCTTCCATCACCCCTTTATTCTGGCATCATGACAAAAACAAGGTTAAATGTATCTTTGTTTGTGAACGGTTCATGCAAAAAACTTATTTCACAAAAGTAATTTTTTTCTTTAAAAAATCAAGCAATTTCTAATTATAGAGTATACCTCAATTATGTGGAGACTGTTTACAAGTCTGGCATTAAGTTAGAATTCCAAATCTCAAATGAACCCAATTCCAAATCTTAAGTTGCTTTAAAATTTATCCAACACGGTTTGGGACCACATTTAGTAAAGGGATTTGATGACAAAACGATTAAGGGCAAAACTATTTTTCTCTTTTAGGTAAAAATCATTTTGTCCGATCCTGATCCTATCCCGCCCCTTTGGGGCTTTGGGTTTTATGCAATGATATGATTTCCAGGGCGAAGCCCTTGGCTAATTCATCTGGCCCCGTTGAGTCCTATGTGTAAATCAAATTCGTTAAGTTGGTCAACTTAGATTTTAACCCTCTCGAGCCAGTCGGGAGGCGACTTTCCGGGGAGAGGTTATGTAGTGGCTAACTAAGGGTTATGCTCTGGCATGAATTATTCCCGCAAGGGGGTCTCCTGTTATTCAAAATTTTTGTTAGAGAATCACAGCAAAGATATTAATTTAAGAAGCGGTGTGTAAACCTAAAAAAGAATTCGGTAAATTTAAGGAAGATCATAACTCCACAAAAACCTTAGCCAGTGAAGGTCCAGCTACGTGTAATTTGAATTCATTAAAATAGCCAAAAGGGGTAATTTGCACGGTGAAGCCACGACTTACCAATCTTTCCGCTATCTCGGTTAGAAAACTCTCGGCTATGTGGGGTGGGGATTTGCTGGAACTAAGATTGGCTTTGGGTTTTATGCAATGATATGATTTCCAGGGCGAAGGCCTTGGCTAATTCATCTGGCCCCGTTGGGGCCTATGTGGAAATCAAATTCGTTAAGTTGGTCATCATAGATTTTAACCCTCTCGAGCCAGTCGGGAGGCGACTTTCCGGGTGGAGGTTATGTAGTGGCTAACTAAGGGTTATGCTCTGGCATGAATTATCCCGCAAGGGGTCTCCTGTTATTCAAAATTTTTGTTAGAGAATCACAGCAAAGATATTAATTTAAGAAGCGGTGTGTAAACCTAAAAAAGAATTCGGTAAATTTAAGGAAGATCATAACTCCACAAAAACCTTAGCCAGTGAAGGTCCAGCTACGTGTAATTTGAATTCATTAAAATAGCCAAAAGGGGTAATTTGCACGGTGAAGCCACGACTTACCAATCTTTCCGCTATCTCGGTTAGAAAACTCTCGGCTATGTGGGGTGGGGATTTGCTGGAACTGAGATGAGCAAAGGAATGCAAAACAACATTTTTACTGTTAAATTTACCTGCCAGCCATTTGATATTTTTAACACTTTTGGTAATAATTTTACTCCGATTATCCGAATCTTTTTCTTCAACATGTATTAACGCTATCACCGCTTCTTTAGCGGTCATTTCCCCGTCAAAATTTGGAGCTTCAGGGAGGGTTTTGGAATAAGGCTTTAGCCAGAATTCACGCGTGTATAACATTAAAATTTTCATAGAAAAAACTATTCCGGTAAAAAGAAAGATTCTTTTATAGGTAAATTAAAATGCACCTCTAAAACATCGGATTCCATGAATTTTGCCCCTCGAGCCCGTACCAGAACATGAAAAGGAATTTTAATGCCATCCACGGTTTGATATTCAGAGTAAATTTCTTCCAGACGGGCTAATTGCACTTCGGCGGAACCCTGATATGTTTTTTTATAAATAAGCAGGGATTCGGCATCAATATGAAGGTTGAAGAAATCACCGGTAGGATTTTTTATCTGGAGAATATAAAAGGTTTTGCCGCCAATCCTTTCTTCACCAAGATAGCGAATGGTTACTTCCTTTTTAACAAAGCTCTGAAATAAATGGATGGTATCGCGGAATAGCCCTCGTTGCATCTCTTTTAATTCGACCTGGGAGAGTGGACTGGTTTTTCCAGCAATTTGTTTCCAGCCTTTTTTCCCATTGAGTATTTGAATTCTCGTGCCCTGTTCCATTTTCAGTATCTGTTTTGTTTTATCAGGTAACAGGATGGTTTCGGTAACCTCAAGGTTCACTTTAGTTGAGGTTAACCAGAGGATGCTCCGGGTGGTTACGCGGAAGTTTTTAATTTTTTGCAAGTTTTCCAGTCCGCCCATAGCCTCTGCAGTCATTAGCAGAATTTTTTCCCCGGGATCGGATGTGGATTGCTGGATTTTTGAATGATTTGTTCCAGTTCCCTGTAAAAGTACCGTAAGTATAAGAAAAATTAATATTTTCATTTTTCAAGATTTCCAGTTAATTAGAGCTTGATCATAGGCTGAAATTAAATCGCGATAACTCAATGAGCCAAGGATTTTATTCGGATCTTTTGAATCTACCACGGGTATGGAGGAATATTTTGTATCAAGAAATTTTGCCAGAGCTTCGTTCAGACTTTCTTCCGGGGTGAGTGTTACCAGGGGGGTTTTTATATCTTCAGCCAGAATGAGACCATCGATGCCTTCATCGCCAATTACGGCCCGTAAGGTGTCCATGGAAAGAATACCGGTAATTTTACCATCCTGATTAACTACGGGGAAGCAATCTTCCTCTCGCTCTGCGAATAAAGGTAATATTTTTTCAATAGGTAAATTGTTGGGAATTTTAGGTAATTTCGGATCTTTTCTAAAAGCGGCCGATACAGGGATTTCATTTAGTAAATCCACAATTAAATCTCCCCTGTGTGCAGGCGATTCGGCATGGTTTTTCACCTGCTGTCGATAGATACTCCATTTGCGCGCAACAAAATAAGCGATGGTCGAGGTGAAAATAAGTGGTACCAGTAAACTGTAACTACCGGTCATTTCG
The DNA here is from genome assembly GCA_964565205.1 of uncultured Cytophagia bacterium. Taxonomy (GTDB): domain Bacteria; phylum Zhuqueibacterota; class Zhuqueibacteria; order Oceanimicrobiales; family CAZMEG01; genus CAZMEG01. The sequence continues at coordinate 3,057 of CAZMEG010000096.1, read as the reverse complement.
CTGATCATGATGGTAACCGAGACAGGTACATTAGCCGCTCCTGCAAAGAAAGCCGCCATTCCTACAAGCACAAAAGCTGTGGGTTGTGTAATAATATTGGGAAACAGATTTTGCATGATGCTCCCATAGGCGCCTCCCAGCATAGCTCCCATAAAAAGAGATGGTGCAAAAACTCCACCACTGCCCCCGGAACTTATGGTAAAAGAGGTAGCAAGTATTTTCAACAGCGCTGCCAGTATCATTAAACCTATGGTTAATTTACCATAAATGGCCATCTGAATCCAGCCATAGCCTGAACCAAGTACATAAGGAAAAAAGAATCCAATGATTCCAACTAATAGGCCGCCAATAGCTGGAATAACATGTTTGGGAATTTTCAAGCAGCCAAAAATTCTGTCATGCAATCCATAAAACACTTTAACATAAACTATGCCCAGCAATGCGCAAATTAGGGCAAAACCAATATAAATAGGTAACTCCAGGGGATTATGAAAAACATATTTTTCTGTAGAAAAGATTGTCTTCCAACCAAAAATGGAAGCAAAAACCGAATAGGCTATTATGGAAGAGGTAATGGCCGGCACAAGACCTTCCGTTTCCATGTCATCTTTGTAGAGGGCTTCCACAGCGAAAATGGCTCCACCAATAGGAGACATGAAGATACTCCCGATCCCGCCCGCAATTCCTGACACCACCATAATGCGCCGATCAGAATCGTTGAGTTTGAGTTTGGTAGCCAGGAGCGATCCGAAACCCGCCCCAATTTGCGCTATGGGACCCTCACGTCCGGCACTGCCACCGGTACCAATGGTAACAGCAGAAGCCAGCATTTTGATAACCGGCACACGGCTTCTTATGAGGCCACGCTCATGATGAAAAGCTTTGATAACCGCATCGGTACCATGACCTTCGGCTTCCGGAGCCCAGATGTAAACCAGCAGTCCTGAAATTAAACCACCTACGGCGGGCAAAATTAAAATCCACCATCGATTTAAAGGTAAGATGTAATCTAAACCGGCCTTTCCTTCACCGCCAGGTGCAGGAGGAGAATAGCCGGACAGATCCTGTATGGTTATCGCTTGAATCCATTCCTGCAAGAAATAAAACAAAATGGCACCTACTCCAGCCACAATGCCGATTAAGAAACTATAAAACATCCAGCGGCCGGTGAATTTGAATTCAAAATAAGATGAAAACCTGCGCCATAATCTCCGACTGTTTACAAGTCGACGTTTAAATTTTAAATTGTTAAAGTTCATCAGTATTATTCAAAGCAAATAACAGTTGTTCTTGAATTAAACTTTTTCCTCTTGCCATCAAATGAAATCCAAGTGGTTCCATTATTTTATTTAACGTGTTAAAATTCCAGAAATATAAAGTATGTCCGTAAAAAATACGGCAAAAATTCAAAAAACAAGGGGGTGATATGGTAAGAAGAAGATAGCCCGATTCCAGCAAAACTCGTTTCAATTCTTTGAGAAACGCATGAACATCTTTAATATATTCAACAATTCCTATGGCTGTAACCAGAACAAAAGTGTTGGCGGGAAATGGTAGATGCCTGCCATCAGCCATTACTTTATGAATGGCTTGTTTTTTACTGATTTTTCGAAGCATAATTTTGGAGCTATCGACTGCAACATGAATCACCCCGGAGGGTCTCATTAACAGATTAAGTACGAAACCAGACCCGGCTCCCACGTCCAGGGTTGGATAAGGAGAGGAAGGTACCTGAGAAAGAAGCCTTTTGATTTCCTTTATTTCTTGTTTTAAGATTAGATTGACCGGAAAAATTTTACGTGAAACGTCATAAACTGGTGCCTTAAGATCCCACAGATTCATTGTGCATATAACGATTGATTAAAAAACGGCATAAACGCTGCGGTTACAGCAAATTCGAAAGATACCTTACGAGTTATAAGACCCCGGCTGAATACACCAAAAGCCCCTTCTTTACTGCGCACATCTTCTTCTGTTCCATAACGATCGATAATTTCACCCAGTTCCTGTTGTTTTGCCACGACTTCTTTTACTATAATTTCTGGAACCTGCATGGCGCCACTTGCTGCAAAATAACCTTTTTCCCCATCACAAACATACACCCACCCCTGCAAAAAATATTTTTTTGATTGTAAGAATTCTATGCTGAAAAATCCCCCTTCTAATCCCACATAAAAGTCAGGGGCTGGATTATCCTGCTTAAACATATGAATCAGATTCTGTACCCGATTGTACGCACCCTGCATCAATTCTTCCATGGTCAGGGGCATATGATTGATGTCAGTAGAAACCTCACACGGTAAATACTCCACCGGAGTTGTGGGTAGAAATTGCTGGCGAATTTTTTCAAAGGCTTCCTTCACAGCCGCTACTTTCGGCGGACGGGTAGAACCGATGGCAATTATAAGAGGACTCTCTTGCTTCACCAATTCCTGGTAACCTCTTTTACTTTTTCGACGATTTTTTGCAAAGGAAATTTTACAATATTGCCTTCTGTATAAACTATCTCACCGTGCACGACTACATCCTTGATGGCTGCTGGTGACATAGCGTAGACAATATTTTTCTTTAAATTTTGTATGGGTTGCAGTGAAATGTGTTCAAGATCCAGGGTTACGAAATCGGCCTTATAGCCGGTTTCTATCTGCCCCACCGGTAAGTCCAGCGCTATCCCACCGTTTATGGTGCCCATATCAAACACTTCCTCGGCGGTACATGCGGTGGAATCCAGATGTTTTACTTTTTGCAAAAGACTGGCCGTGCGCATCTCATCAAAGATGCTGGTGCGATTGTTGGAACAGGCCCCATCGGTTCCCAGAGCGATGGTGATGCCTCGATCCAGCATTTCACGAATTTTGGTAATGCCGTCACCCAGAAACATATTGCTGGCCGGATTGTAAGCCAGCTTAACTTTACGTTCTGCCATTAAATCTAATTCCGCATCTTCCAGCCAGACACAGTGCACAGCCACCATGCGTTCCGAGCAGACCCCCAGGTCCTCCAGATAACGCATGGGAGTCAGGCCATATTTTTTCGAAATCATTTTTACCTCATACT
>CAZMEG010000095.1:938-9657 GCA_964565205.1 uncultured Cytophagia bacterium | reverse complement strand
AAATATTTGTGCATAAATATCGATCCCGCGTCCCAGATCAGGGCAACTGCCCCCGACCCCTACGGCCCAGAGTAAACGACCACTTTCATGATATTTCGCTACAAAAATATCCCTGGCACCGTTGCTTTTCAGAACTTTTTTGTTTAGTTGACCATTCCCGAAAATGGCACTGTTTTCAAATTCTCCGGTGATCTGAATGGTGATGTCCTGAGGCCCGGAATCATCTTCTCTTTGAATTGCGCGAACACTATGCCCTTCATCGTCGCCGGGTCCACCAGCGCTGCGTGCCCAGATCACGTTACCATCTACATCGTATCGGACCAGAAATATATCACGCCTTCCTTGACTGCTGACCTGCTTGGAATCAAAAAAGGCGGTTCTCTGGAAACGTCCCGTAATATAAATATGCTCTTCTTCGGTATTAATATTATCCATAAAAGCCACGCCCGAACCCCGTTCACTGCCTGCACCGCCGCCCTGGCGTACCCAGATTAAATTGCCAAAAGGATCAAATTTGGCCAGAAACACATCACGACTGCCACGACTGGTAAGTTTTTCTACACGATTTCCTCCCTGACCAAAATTGGCGGTCAAATTAAATTCTCCAATTACATAGGCATTACCATCGAAATCTGTGGTAACATCCAGAGCACGGTCATTATCTGTTCCGCCCATGCGTCGTGCCCAGATAAGTTTGCCTGTAGCACTATAAAAGGCTATGAAAGCATCAATGGCCCCATCACTGATTAAGGTTGTTTCATTGGTTTCACCCGCACCGAAGGTAGCTTTTTCAGTGAAAGTCCCCACCACATAAATGCCACCTCCCCCCTCAATCGCTACCCCCTGACCCGTATCTGTTCCGGGCCCCCCGGCTTTAACCGCCCAAAAAATGGTCCCAGATGAACTGTATCGGGCAATGAAGATATCCTCAGCCCCGCTACTAATAATTGACTTGGTATCAAAAGTTGCTTTATTTTCAAAAAATCCCGTAATTAATATATCGTTACGATCGGCACTAACGTCCAGACCGGCATCATTTCCTACACCACCTGCCTGCTTTAACCAGATCAAATCCCCCGTATCCACATCGTAACGGGCTACATAAATATCGCCAAGCCCCTTACTGCTTAACGTTACATTGCCAAAGGTAGCTTTTTCGTTAAACCCGCCGGTAATGATAGGGTCTCGACCGGGGCCCAGATCTATGCTATTTCCGAAATCTTCGGAAAAACCCCCACCCTGGTCCTTCCAGCAAAAACCTTTTTCCTGAGCTAAAACATTTGAAATGACAAGTAGAAAATAAATGTATATTAAAACTATAGTTGAGATTTTCATGGGTTTTCCTTTTTGTGAAATGAAATATTTATTAAAAACTCACAGCCAGCCCAAAAGTGGGTGCTACACTCGATCTTAACCCTCCATCATTTAACGGCACAAGAATGTTGGCTAAAAAGGAAACATGATGGGATGGAGCCAATCGTACTCCTGTAGATAAAGTGACTGTATTATCTCGATTTCTCTCATCTATATTGCTGCGATCTATTTCGCGTACAGTACTGGAAATAATAGTTTTACTACCGGGTAGTAATTGAATGCTTTCGTTTTTTTCCAGGTCAAAATCACCTAAAAGACTTAAAATAAATGTGGCGGCATTAGATATTTTCTGATCAAAACCCAAAATATATTCAATTTCATCGCTATCCACATCCAATGGACGTCGATCATAGCTTAAATTAAAATGAGACGAGAAGTCCCCAAATTTTCTTGAAATTATCCAGGTAAATTTACTATTGACTTTGCCGGTGCCGAGAAAATCATTTTCATTCCCTGTGGGCAACCGCAAATCCACAAAAGCCGCCAGATCGAGATTGGATTTTTGTGAAAATACATATTTTAATCGAACGGCTATATCACCAATGCCCGTAACACTTTCATTATAATTAAATGTGGTGCGAAATTCTGGATTTTGGGGATCCCCATTAAAGCTATTTACGGCAACCCCCGTTTGAAAAAACGAAATACTGTTTAAAATAGCTGTCGCTTTACCCTGAATGTTCAGGTGGATGAAAGGAATTGCCAGGCTTATATCAAAATTACCGGTCAGGCCATAGGTTGCATAGAACACCATGGTACTGGCGCTAATATCCAGATCCGGAAATATGTCAATGGTATCATTTTCGATAAGGTTGTCCCCCAGAATGCCAGAACGGTCAATATCAGCATAAGTGAAGGTAAAACGAAAATCGTCTGTGTTTAAACCTCTAAATTTTGCCAGATTATAATAAGAATAATTAAAAGCCAGATTAAGTTTGTTTTTACCAATGGTTTCGGCATTTTCAGCGTAGATGGGTCCCAGGCTTTCAGTGATTAATTCCGGGGTTCCTGAAGAGAGATCGAAACTGACGCCGGCAATGGTAGACGTTAACGGGAAAGAAGATACATTGGACGCAATTAATGAATTCAAAGCCTCAGACAGGGTGGTATCGGCTTCCAGGGCAGCCGCGTCAAAGCCACGCCCGAACGGACCAAAAGAAAACATCTGTTCTCGTAAGATGTCATTAAACATCCGTTTGAAAAGTTGATCCATTTGCGCATGAGAAGAATTAAAAGCCATGAGTAAAAATAACAGAGCAAAAATAATTTTTCGATACGATGAAAAAGACATGAGTCCCTCCGGGCAATAGATTAGGTGTTAATGATTATTTACAAATCCAAAAACAAGATATTCTAAGAACCAAAAAATAGTCAATAAAGTTTAACGAGCTTTGAAATTAGAAATTAACCACTTACCATTAACTTGGGCGAGAGTCCAGGAGTAAGCGTAATTCAATTGTTGCTTGCGGTTCTTGTTATCTTTGAAGAAAATTCTAACGAGTAGATCAAGGTAGGCTTTATTGGCTTGGATAGATTTATCCACTATACCGATATCGATAGTTCGGTTTTTTGCGAATTTGAATAAATCGAGCCATTTTTTTTCTTCAACGGGGGTAAAATCAACAAACAAAGCTCGCAAATTGTCAATGTTTCCTTCCTCCAAACTCTGTTTATATTTGCGGATGGTGTTTTCTAAAGCCTGTTCTATAGCTTTTTGCATCTCAAGTTCTTTCGCTTTACGATCTTTAGCTTTTAAAGCCACCCTGGTAAACAAGAACGATGCCTGCTGATATTTGTCACGTGCGGTAGAAAAATCCCCATCCTGGTAAGCAGCATTACCTTCTAATTCCATTTTTGACGCCTGTTGATAATTTTGATCTTTTGGAGTCTCATCGGAGATTTCATTTTTTGCAGCCATCATGGCTGCCTTTTCTTGATCTGCCTTGTTGCGTAAAGAATTGGTAATGCTCTCTATGGCGTCTCGATAGAGATTATCGACTTCTTGATAAGTAGTAAGCGCTTTTCGATATGCACCTCCTTTAAATTGTTGTTCGGCTAATTTTTCTTTATTTTGTGCTTTTTGAAAGTTTAGATCAGTCTCTTTTTCTGATTGGGTGCCAGGTATCTTTGCCCTGGTGTTTTTTACTATGGATTGAATATTTTGCACCTGTCTCAGCAGTTTACCCCTATCTTGTGCTTGTTTTGTTGCTTTTTTAAAAATCTGTAAAGCATTGGAGTAGTGTTGTATAGCCTCCGTAAAACCCTGTTCATTACTTAATTCATAGGCATCATTACCTTTTTGTTCAAGGTTTAAACCCTGGTTAAAAATGTCAGGGAAAAATGTGCGAGCCTTAACCAGTTCAGCGGCCTGTTTTTGTTTTAACATCTGTGATTTAATGTTATCCGCATTGTCTCTGAGTTTATTGAGGCGTCCAGCGGTTTGACTGGCATTCTTTTTGGCTATGTCGATGGCGTTTTTAAGTGAGTCCTTTGCCATTAAAAAAGATCTGTACGCTAAATCGTAATTTTTTTCTTTTAAAGCCTGTTCACCAATTTCTTCTTGATTTTTGACCGCCTGAAATATTTCATTGGCCCAGATTTCTACACCGGCTTGTTGCGCCACGGGTTTAATTTCGATTAAAGATTCTTTTGCTGCGAGTGCTTGCTGGCGAATATCCAGTTTGCTACCCAGATTTATTTGAACAAAATAGAAAAGAACACCTGTTAAAGCGATACCAATAATTAACACAAGGACATTGCGTATGGTAAGAGCCTTCCCTAAATTCGGTAGCAATCCGGAACGTTCTCTAACCAGGGTGATGGTATGTTCAGGCAAACTTTCCAAAGGCATATCGGTGGCTTTAATCTTCTGGTAAATACGTTGCAGGTCTTTAATGACCGAATCGAAATCATCATATCGATCCTGACAATCCTTTGCCAGACATTTATCGATAATTTTCTGGATATCATCTTTAAATTCTTCCTCATCTATTTGAACGGGGGGAGGGTCTTCATGAGCTATGCAATACATGATTACATTAATATGTTCACCGGTGAAGGGTTTGTTTCCGGTTAAAAGTTCGTAAAAAAGAACGCCAAAAGAAAAAATGTCACTTCGTTTGTCGACTTTCTCCCCACGAACTTGCTCAGGAGACATATAATAAGGGGTGCCAATCATCATACCGGTCTGAGTCAAAGTACTGGCCAGAGGTTTGGCTATGCCAAAATCCATAATTTTAACTTTTCCATTGTGCAGCACTTTTATATTTTCTGGTTTAATATCTCGATGGATTACATCTTTTGAATGGGCAAATTGCAAACCTTTACAGATTTGAATAGCATAGTCAATTTTTTGCTGCAAGGTAAGCCGGGATTCGTGGGTCATAAGGGCTCGTAGATCCGTGCCCTCTAAATATTCCATAACAATGAACGGACGACCATTTTCTTCGGAGACATCATAAATAATGGTAATATTTTCGTGCAGAAGTTTGCCCGCAGCCCTGGCTTCTCGATAAAAGCGTTGTCGATTTTCAGAAATGTGAAATGCTTGTTCAGAAATAACTTTGATGGCAACTTCCCGATCAATGTCAGGATCATAGCCCTTGTACACCACACCCATACCGCCTTTACCCAGTTCCTCAATAATATCGTATTTACCAAGCTTATCAGACAAGGGATTATCTCTCAATTAAATGGAGTGTCAATTTAATAGTATATCAAATTAAAATGAAACTCTCTAATTACTTCATATTGGAGTTAATTTTATATATGCGAGAGAAATTTACAAAATTATAAAGAATTCAATCATTAATGTCAAGAGAAAAATTCTCAATTAATTTATAACCGCAAAGCTCCATTCCAGTTGCAATGCGCATCTCTGTGATTCATACATTTTTTAAACTAATCTGAGGAAGTAATTTCTGAATATCTTCACGCTTTGCCAAAGCCGTACCCGGTTGTAGGGTAGTTGCAGTGCCGGTTGCAACAGCATATTTAAGGCAATCCGCCAGTGACAGTTTGTTTGCTATGCCATATAAAAATCCAGCCACAGCAGAATCCCCAGCACCCACGGTGTTTATTACTTTTACTTTAGGTGGAACGGCAAGCAAGGTTTCTTTTGCACTGACTAACAAAATACCATTGGCACCCATGGAGACTAGTATAATCTCGACACCCTTGGACTGAATATCTCTGGCTGCTTTGATAATGTCGGGTAGTTTTTCAAGTTTTTTACCACAAAGCCTGCTTAACTCATGAATATTAGGTTTGATAATATTAGGCCTTCCAGTGATGCCAATTTTTAGATTTTCCCCATCGGTGTCCAACAATACCTTAGCACTACGAGATTTCAGGATCTCAACGGCTCTGGCATATATAACCGGCGTGAGGTTAGGAGGCAAACTTCCGCTTATAGAGACCAATTCCGGTTCGTGGAGACTTTCCAATTTTCGGAATAGGGCTGTTAATTCGATCGGTTTAACTTCCGGCCCCCTGGCGTTAAATAAAATTTGTCGGCCGTCCACTTCCAAATTTAGCACAATGTTAGTGCGTGTTTCGTTGGCAATACTGGTAAAATCGCAATACACACCTTCCTGCAACAACATGCCTTCGATTTCCATTCCTGTGTACCCACCTAAAAATCCCAGCGCCCGGTTGGGCAAACCCAGATGCGTAAGTACACGGGAAACATCGATGCCTTTGCCCCCGGCAAATTTTTCCTCCTTTCGGATGCGGTTGGCATCATCGGATTGTAGCGCTTCGACCCAAATGGTGCGGTCTAATGCCGGATTTAGGGTGATGGTATATATCATAGTTAAAGCTCCTTACTGTTAAGGCCTGGCATTCAGACTTATCAAGCTTCTTCATGAAATTTCATGTGAAAAAATTTAAATAGTTTGTTCTCTTTTATAACATGCCTGTAAAAAATAACTTTTACCGCATCATTAAATACAAACCAGGTCATGGCGTATGCCCAGACCAGGCCGCCCCATTTCCAGCCTACAGCCGGCACAAAAATGCCGTAAACCGCCATTAGAGTACCTAAAACACGGCTGGAAAATGTGGCGCCAAATAAGATCCATGAAGGATACGGTCTTCTCCAGAACCAATCGGTTGTACGGGTATTGTAAATGGTGCCATGACCGGCTACTACCATTTTGGTAAAAATGATAGCTTGAATCATTTCCACTGAATAATTGGTGTAGGTTTCCAGTAAGAAAAAAATCAGGAACGAAGAAATGACGCCTGCTACACCCAAAAGGGTGGAGAGTCCCAACAATTCCCGGTTATCCCATCGTACGGGCTTCTCATCGATTTTGGTATTGTCATAGGCAATCGCCAGAATTGGGATATCGTTTAGTAAGGCCAGGATCACAATCATCAGAGCAGTCAGCGGGTAAAAATTAAATACCATGATGGAAAGGGTCATGAATAGAATGACACGAATGGTTTCTGCTACGCGAAAGATAGCGTAACTTTTCATTCGTTCGAAAATAATCCGTGCCGTTTTAATAGCATCGACAATGGTTGAAATACCCGGTGCCAAAAGCACCAGGTCGGCCGCAGCCCGGGCGGCATCGGTGGCGCCGGAAACCGCGATTCCGGCATCAGCTTTCTTCAATGCCGGGGCGTCGTTTACCCCGTCACCGGTCATAGCTACAATGTGGTCCGCTTTCTGCAGCTTGTCCACAATCAGATATTTATCTTCCGGAAATACCTGGGCGAAGCCGCTGGCTTGCTCAATCTTTTCAATGATTTCCGATTCGTGGATTTTAACATAGCCCAGCGAAATTTTCTGATCTTTCTGGCCTAACTGTTCTTCCACTTCCGTGCTAACTTCCTTAGCCAGTTTTTCTGCCTGCAATTCTGATAATTTTGGATTAATTTTTCGGAGAAGGGTACGGGTGAAAGTCTTTATCAGTTGAAAGAGTTGATCCCGACTGCCTTTGCGCAGTTCATCGGCTTCTAATATATTTGGCTCTAAACCTAATTTCCGGGCAATCTGTTTGGCGATGGCCAGGTTGTCGCCAGTAACCATTTTAATGTTAAGCCCCAGCTTTTTAGCTTCAGCAATGGTCGCCGGGGCGTCGTCCCGGGGTGGATCGAATAACGGAATCAGGCCGATGTAATGAAAATTATTTTCCGCTTCATTTTTGACAGCCACGCCCAGCGTGCGGTATCCCTGTTCGGCGAATTCATTCACGGGCTTCAGCACTGTTTCCTTATCAATTTTTTCTCCACACATTTGTAGAATGACCTGCGGCGCGCCTTTGATAACCTGCATTCGTTTACCGTTTTTGGAAACGGTGGCCTCGGTGTGTTTAATTACCGGATCGAACGGCTTAAATTTTTCCTGCCGATAATTTTTAAGATGATGGTAGAGTCCATGATTTTTCAAATAATCGAATATAGGTATTTCAATAGGGTCCTTATTTTCTTCCTTGGAAGCCAGGCCGGCATAAAGCATTAAATCTTCGATTTTGTATTTTCCAAAAACGACCGGATCTCCAACCGTCATCTTATTTTTTGTCAGGGTGCCAGTTTTGTCGGAACAGAGAATGTCGGTGCCTGCCAGTTCCTCAATGGCTGCCAGTCGACTGACAATGGCCTGTTTTCTGGCCAGAGCTACGGCGCCTACGGCCATGGTTACTGTCAGTACTGCCGGCAGTGCTACCGGTATGGCAGCCACAGTCAACACCATGGTGAAGCGCAAAATTTCCATCATATTTTCATGCCTGTAAATTGCTGCGAGTAAAATAATGGCAGCCATTATTAATGTAATAAAAATCAGGTAGTTTCCGATTTTAATGACCATTTTCTGAAAATGGCTGCGCTGTTCCTTTTCTGCTCTGGCCACCAACGCTACTGTTTTCCCGAAATAGGTGTTCAAGCCGGTAGAGGTGACCACCGCGACCATCTCGCCCTGTTTGGCGATGGAATTGGCGTAAGCAATGTCCCCCGTTTTTTTGGAGACCGGCAAAGATTCACCGGTGAGCGCTGATTGATCTACCTGTAAGAACTCTCCATCAATCAGTTTGACATCCGCAGGAAGAATTTCGCCAATCTTGATTTTAATAATGTCACCGGGAACTAACTCCCGGGCATCAATCTCCCTGAATTGGCCATCGCGCAGTACAGTAGCCTTACGGGCTAATTTTTCCTTCAACACTTTCAAAGCGTTCAGGGCTTTGCTCTCCTGCCAGAAATCCATGAAAGCGTTTACAAAGAGGAGAGTGGTAATAATCCCAAAATCTTCCCATTTGTGCACCAGGGCCGAGAGAATGGCTGCCACTTCAATCATCCAGGGAATCGGGCCCCAGAAGCGGCGAAAAATGCGGTGAAGGGT
>CAZMEG010000095.1:0-928 GCA_964565205.1 uncultured Cytophagia bacterium | reverse complement strand
TACTTAATCCTCTCATCCGATTGCTGTTCAAGAGTTTAAGCGTTTCATCGATGGATAGCTTCTGATAATCCTCACTCAAATTGGCCATGGTTGCCTCCTGTTGTGTTTAAATATTTTCCGCTTTATCATTCATTTGCTATCCTGTTTTGTTTTTGCCCATATGTTCGCAGGTAGAACTTGGTCATATAATCTTTCATCATGCGCCGGGCGGAAAAATGCGGCGCGACGCTCATGATGGCATTTCGCATTTTCCGGATCCATTCCACCGGTAAATCATCGGTTTCGCGCTGGTAGTACAGCGGCGCCATTTAGCGGATTTTACCGAAAAGAAGATGCTTGTGCAGGCGATTGATATCCCACCCCTCTTACCTATTATGAAAACCAAAAGCCAAATTTCACAATCTTCTGTAATAAAACCACCGACGGAGAGCAGCCCTTAAAAATATTTACAATGTTTCATCATGAGACCCCAGGTAATGTCGTAATAACTCACCATACCAACCACTTTTTCGGTTTCAGGGTCCACGACTGGCATTTGCTTGATCTTGCGAATGTTCATTAATGCGCCGGCCTGGACAGCCGCCATATCCGGGGGTACTGTGATGACTTTTTTGGTCATTACTTCTTTGACAGGTAAGTTTATCAGATTGCCCATTCGTTTTTCGATCACCTCCGGCTGTGTCCAGTAAACTATATTTTGTACGACCTCATCGTATGAGGGCAGCAATTTTCGGAACAAGTCGGTGAAAGTAACAATGCCAGCTAATTTATTCCCATCTAATACCACCAAACTATTTTGATTATAGCGGTGCAGAAGTTGATTGACCTGCCGCAAATGAGTATCTGGTGTCACCGTTAACACCAGTTGGTTCATTAATTCTGCTACTTTCATGATGAGTTCTCCCGGTTAGAGTCCAATGAATATTGG
>CAZMEG010000094.1:2468-9665 GCA_964565205.1 uncultured Cytophagia bacterium | reverse complement strand
GGATAGTAGAGTTATTTGAATATGTTACAGAATCTGATGGGAAAATTTATTTAAAAAAATATAGTTTTCATTGGCAAGATGCGAATGGTAAATTAAAAAGAAGATGGGACAATGCTCCACATCATCCTGAATTACCGAACGCCCCACACCATGTTCACAACGAAGATGGTTCTGTAAATGAAGTTAAAGAAATTCCAGATATATTTTATATCATTGAAACTATTGAGCAAGGAATTACACAAAAATCTTGACTGAGAGATATTTTTTTCTTACATTTGAAATTCTAAATAGAACAAAAATAAGGAGATTATGGCCTTGAAAACTTATGTACCGAAACCTGAAGATATTGATCGCAAATGGTATGTGGTCGATGCTAAAGATAAAGTGCTTGGCAGGGTAGCCAGTCAGGTAGCCACTATTTTACGGGGCAAGCATAAGCCCATTTATGCCCCCCATATGGATGTAGGTGATCATGTAATTATTATTAATGCCGACAAAATTCGTGTAACAGGTAAAAAATCCCAGACTAAACGCTATTTTCGGCATTCGGGTTACCCCGGTGGGGTTCGTTTCGATACTTTTGCTGAATTAATTCAAAAACACCCAGAAAGAATTTTAGAAAAAGCGGTTTGGGGAATGTTACCTCATAATAAACTTGGACGTAAAATGTTTAAAAAATTAAAGGTTTATGCGGGCGAAAATCATCCGCATCAAGCACAAAAACCTGAAAAATTAGAATTAAAATAAAACTTCAAATTAAGAGGAGTCTATGAAAGTTGTTGCTTATGACGCGGTAGGTCGCAGAAAAGAATCTGTTGCAAGAGTTCGTTTGGTCCCTGGCGAGGGGAAAGTGGTGGTAAACGGTAAGCCACTGCTGGATTACTTTAAACGCGAGACCCTGAAAATGATCATTGAACAGCCATTGAAATTAACCGATACACTGGGAAAATATGATATTTTTGCCAATGTATGTGGAGGGGGTCTTTCTGGACAGGCAGGAGCAATGCGCCTGGGAATTTCTCGTGCATTATTGAAGATCGATCCCGATTATCGCCCACGCTTAAAATCGGCTAAATTATTAACCCGCGATCCCAGAATGAAAGAGCGTAAAAAATACGGTCAACCGGGTGCAAGGAAGAGATTTCAATTTTCGAAACGATAACTTTAAATTACACACACCGACTTTATTTTGGGTGCCCCGTATGGGGTTTATTTTTAATTGAGTCGGTGGAGGATTAACCCAAAAACTAATGGAGGTTTTATGTTTAATGTAACTTTACAGGACTTATTAATTGCTGGCGCCCACTTTGGCCATTTAACCCGGCGATGGAATCCCAAAATGAAGCGATTTATCTTCATGGAACGCAATGGGATTCACATCATCGATTTAAAGAAAACTCTGGAATGTTTAGAAGAGGCCTACCAGGCAGTAGTGGATATCGTGAAAGCTGGTGAAGATGTTCTGTTTGTGGGTACCAAAAAACAGGCCAAGGACATCATCAAAAATGAGGCTGAACGTTGCAATGCTTTTTATGTGACCGAACGCTGGTTAGGCGGGATGCTTACTAATTTTTCTACTATTAAAAAAAGCATAAAGCGGTTAAAAAATATTGAGAAAATGGCCAATGATGGGACTTATGATAAGCTAACCAAGAAAGAAATCCTGAAAATCGAACGGGAACGGGCTAAATTGGACAAAGTTCTTGGTGGTATTCGAGATATGAATCGTTTGCCCGGAGTGATATTTGTTGTAGACACCAAAAAGGAACAGATAGCGGTTGCGGAAGCCGTCAAGTTAAACATTCCTATCGTGGGAATGGTTGACACCAATTGCGATCCTGACCCCATCGACTATCCTATTCCAGCAAATGATGATGCCTTTAAGTCCATCAATTTAATTACTCATGCCATAGCTGATGCGGTTATGGAGGGACGCAGTGCTCAGGTAAGAGAAGAAGTGCCTGAGATGATCGAAGAAGAAGCCGAAGCAGCGGAAACCTATGAAGAGGTGGTGGTCCTGGAGGATGAGGAACAGGTTGAAGCTATTTCGGAAAAACTTAAACAAGCTGGATTAGAAGAATCAGAACCAGAATAAATTTTAGATTGGAGGCTTAAAGTATATGTCGATTTCTGCTGATTTAGTCAAACAATTACGTGAAAGAACCGGTGTAGGAATCATGGAGTGCAAAAATGCACTTCTGGAAACAAATGGTGATCTGGATGCTGCTGTAGAATTATTGCGAAAGCGAGGCATTGCCTCTGCTGAAAAGAAGGCCGGACGGGTTACCAAAGAAGGTAGAATTGAATGTTATATTCATGCCGGTAATCGTCTGGGCGTGCTGGTAGAGGTCAACTGCGAGACCGACTTTGTAGCCAAAACCGATGAATTCAAAACTTTCGTGCGAGATATTGCCATGCAAATCGCCGCAACCAATCCCCGAGTAATTACACGCGACGAGTTCACCCCTGAAGAAATCGAAAAGGAGCTGGAAATTTATCGGACACAGGCAAGAAATGAAGGAAAGCCTGAAAACATTGTGGAGAGATTTGCTCAGGGTAAACTGGAAAAATTTTACCAGGAAACGGTGCTCCTGGAGCAAAGTTTCATCAAAGACCCTGCCAAAAATATCAAAGAATTGTTAAGTGAAGTCATTGCTCGAACAGGCGAAAACATTGTCATTCGTCGGTTCGTGCGCTTTCAACTGGGGGAATAATTTCAATAGCTTCAGGGATGAACCACAGGGAATCACAACATGGAAAAAGCTTGCTTCAAACGGATTCTGCTTAAATTAAGCGGGGAAGCCTTGATGGGTCAACAGGGATTGGGGATTGACCCTGAAATGGTTGACAACATCGCCCAGGAAATTAAAGAAGTTCACGAACTGGGCGTCGAAATTGGTCTTGTTATTGGTGGTGGTAATATTTTTCGAGGGTTATCGGCCAGTGCCCGGGGCATGGATCGAGTTTCTGCTGATTACATGGGCATGCTGGCAACCGTAATCAATGCCATGGCTTTACAGGACTTTCTGGAACGATACGGCGTGTACACACGGGTATTAAGTGCCATTAAAATGGAGGAACTGGCCGAACCTTTTATTCGCCGTCGAGCTATTCGACATTTGGAGAAAGGCCGGGTGGTCATTTTTGCAGCGGGGACAGGCAATCCATTCTTTACTACAGACACGGCCGCAGCATTGCGCGCTGCTGAAATTGAAGCCGATGTCATTTTAAAGGGGACCAAAGTAGATGGCGTCTACGATGCCGATCCTAATGTTTATCCGGAAGCCAAAAAATTTGATGAATTAACATATCTGGAAGTGGTAAAACGCCGGCTGAAAGTCATGGACAGCACCGCCGTAACACTATGCATGGAAAACAGGCTGCCTATCATCGTATTTAATTTAACCAAGCGAGGATATTTAAAACGGGTTATTTTAGGTGAATCCATTGGAACTAAAATTATAAGTGCATAGCCATGGAAATTAAAGAAATCCAAAAAGATGCTGAAACACGGATGAAAAAAGCCGTGGAAAGTACCCGTGCCGAACTGGCCAAAATTCGGACGGGTAAAGCTTCACCTGCTTTGCTGGACACGTTGCGCGTGTCTTACTACGGAACCCTGGTACCCATCAAACAGGTAGCCAGCATTAGTGTGCCAGAGGCCCGTTTGATCACCATTCAGCCCTGGGAAAAAAATATGCTGGCTGAAATTGAAAAAGCGATCCTCAAATCCGATCTGGGCTTGAATCCGGTCAATGATGGCAATGTGATAAGACTTCCCATTCCTCAATTAACCGAAGAACGACGTAAGGACCTGGTACGCCTGTGTCACAAATTAGCCGAAGAAGGGCGTATCGCCATTCGTAACATCCGCCGTGATGCCAACGAACATCTCAAAAAGAAAGAAAAAAATCATGAGATTTCTGAAGATCAGATGCATACCGCACTGGATGAAATCCAAAAATTAACCGACAAATACATTGAGCAAATTGACGAGATTCTGAAGAACAAAGAAGATGAAATCATGGAAGTTTAGCACCCTTTGAAATCATGAAAATGGATTTTGCACATGTTAAGAAGCCGTTGCAGGGGAGGGATGTAACGGCTTTTTTCGTTTTGTTTGAATTATTTGGCATTTTTTGGAGATTTTAAATTTTTTGGGTATTGGATCATTGGGATTTGGGATTTGATTAGTGGGATTTGGGATTTTCAAAATGGATTTGGGAATTGTTTTCTTGGATTTGGGTTTTGGGATTTGGTCAATTGGGATTTAATTTGGGGATTTGGTTTTTAATATAATTTAACCACATAAGGTTCTTAAAATGCTAATCAGTCTATTGAGTCTTATAATCTTTCTTACGGCACATAGTATTTTCGCGGCGGAACCGGGCGACAAACAATTTCTGGTCAAATTTCTTACGACCTTTCCAGTTGCCAAAGATAGCCTCACACTCAACAATCCCCAGGCCATTGCCATCAATCCGGAAGGTCAAATTTTCGTAGTAGATACTGGCAACAATCGTGTGATTCAGTTTGATCAGCACGGAAAATTTATTTACTCGGTTGGTGGGTTTGGCTGGGAGAAAGAACAATTTGATCAACCGCTCGATATCTCAGCAAAAATTGGCCTGGACATTTTTGTGGCTGATTTTAACAACCAGCGCATCGAACGTTACGACAAAAATCTCAATTACATTTCATCGTTTTACTCAGACCCTCTGGCTTCCCCCGATTTACAGTTTGGCTTTCCCTCCAGCGTGGATATATCCAAACACGGTGAGCTGTTTATCTGTGACAATGAAAACAATCGAGTTCTGAAAATTAATTCTTTCGGTGAACCTGAGTTCAGTTTTGGAGATTTTAACTGGGGAGAAGGGAAACTGGAACATCCGGTACGTGTGGAGGTAACTCCTTGGGATCAGGTGTTGGTAGTGGATGACGCCACCAGTGAAATTGTTGTGTTTGATTATTATGGCAATTTTATTGCAAGATTTGGTAAAGACACATTAAAAAAGCCTCGAGGGCTGGCCATTGACAACTTTAAGCAAATTTTTGTGGCTGATACCGGAAATCACCGTGTGGTGTTATTTGATAGAAACTACCGGGTTATTTTTTCGTGGGGCAAGCGGGGTAAAAAACTCGGCGCTTTTAACCAGCCAGCCGATGTTGCATTGTTCCAGGAAAAAATTTATGTACTCGATTCGGGAAATCAGAGGGTTCAAGTTTTTCAAGTAATCCATCAACCTGAATCCAGTTCATTAAACTAACAAATCACGAGGGAGGTCACCGGTTTTCTTTGCTATCAGTTTAATTCGTTGAATTATTTAAAATCAACCGATATTTAAATGTGACCGGGCCTCGTTTTTACATAAAGCACCTTTTAAAAATCACTATTTTATTTTGGGGATTAAGTGATTGCCTTTTACTTAAGAGCCAAATTTTTGCTCAGAATCATAAGCCCCTTCCCATCACATTTTCTTTGTATCAAAAAGAATATAAAACCACACTGGACAGCTCCACTGTCATTCAATTACCGGATAGTTTACTCATTCCTGAGAAAGAAGTGGTCCAGGTGGATTCACTCCCATGGCAGCTTCACCGGGATTATGAGATCGATTACCTTACCGGAAAAATTACCCTTAAATCTAAATTCTCAAAAGGCTCACAGCTTACAATTACTTACCAGATATTTCCTTTTGCTTTACAAACCACCTATTTTAAAAGAAAATTAAAAGTCGCTGAGAAAATATCTCCTCAAACCGATGGATCACCAGCAACTGAAGTTGAAGAAAGAGGCGTGCCAATAAATGCCAGTCCGGCTCCCCGATTTGCCTCGCAGTTGAGAAAGAATGGCAGTCTGACCCGGGGAATTACTGTTGGCACCAATCAGGGATTACGGGTTGATTCCGGTTTGCGTTTACAATTATCTGGAAAGCTCACCGAAGATGTGGAGATCATCGCCTCTTTGACCGATCAAAACACTCCCATTCAGCCGGAGGGCAACACTCAGACTTTACAGGAAATCGACAAGGTATTTGTGGAACTCAGGGGCCCCCACATGCAGGCCACTCTGGGCGATTACAATCTCTCCTTCACCGGAACCGAGTTTACCCGTTACCGACGCAAGCTTCAGGGGGTAAAAGGACGGGCCGAATTTCAGAACTGGGAATTCACTGTTTCTGGAGCTGTGTCGCGAGGTAAATTTACCACCAATGAATTTCTCGGCCAGGAAGGCAACCAGGGACCTTACCAGCTTCATGGCGAAAACGGCGAGATTGATATCATCGTGCTGGCTGGCACGGAAAGAGTCTGGGTGGATGGTCAGCTCATGACCCGTGGTGAAAATAATGATTATGTGATTGAATATGGTAATGGACAGATAACTTTTACCCGTCACCGCCTGATCACCGCCGACTCCCGTATTGTGGTTGATTTCCAGTATTCAGATGAAAAGTTCCAGCGCAATCTCTGGGGAATCCAGGGTCAGACCAGATTGCTGAATGACCGGGTTAAATTACGCACCACCTATATTCGAGAAAGTGACAACAAAGATAATCCACTGGGTTTTGAACTAACGGATGAACAACTAAAAGCTTTAGAAGAAGCCGGGGACAGTCTGGCCGTCCTCCCCGGCTGGAAGTTTGTTGGCCCGGACAGCGGAAATTATATTCGTGATTCCACAGGAGTGTTTATTTATGTGGGGCCCCGGTCCGGCGATTACCAGGTTTCTTTTGGATTTTTTGGTGCTAACAAAGGCGATTACCGCAAAGTGGGAATTGGTCATTTTGAATTTGTCGGAGAAGACCAGGGCAGTTATCGTCCTTACATCATTTTGCCCCGTGCGCAAAGTCATGAGGTGGTGGGATTTAACGCGGAATTTTCCCCGAATAACATGCTTAAACTTCAAACCGAAGTTGCCATGAGTCAATTTGATGCCAATCTTTACTCTCCCAGAGATAATCAAGATAATCAGGGGCTGGCTTATGTGTTCAAGCTAAAATTTGCTCCAGAAGCTCTAAAGTTGGGCAACGCCCACCTTGGCCATTTTCGATTTGAAGGTAAATTTCGGCGAAAAAATGCCAACTTTCGGGATATTGACCGTACCACAGTGGCGGAATTTAATCGCCGCTGGGATATCACTCGCAATATCACTACGCGTGAAGAAACCATCGGGGAATTTCAGGCCAACTATTCACC
>CAZMEG010000094.1:0-2458 GCA_964565205.1 uncultured Cytophagia bacterium | reverse complement strand
ATTCACCGGTGTCCGGGCTGAATTTTCAGGGTGGCTTCGGACGATTAAACAAAGCAGCTTTGTTGAAATCCAACCGCTGGGATTTTCAAACTACTTTACAAAAAAAGCATTTTCCCCATTTGCACTATTTTGTGGAATTCATTGACCGAAATCTTTTAAAAACCAATCAAAAAAGTAACTGGCTTCGTCAGCGTGGCCACTTCGATTATCAATTTAAATTTTTACAGCCTATTTTTGAGTATGAAGGCGAAATCAAAAAAGAAGCCCGGACTGACACCAGCCAGACCGGCTTTCGCTACGATTCTTACACAGCAAAATTACAACTTTCTCCCGGGCGAGTCCTACAGGTTTCGGCCAGTTACAACTACCGCAACGACAAATTGAGGCAGGCAGGCCTATTTTTACCCAAATCCGTTGCTCGGACTCAAAGCTACTTCTTAAAGATATATAACTGGCATAATATCCGAGCTAAGGCCTCTTACATCCATCGCATGCGTGATTTTGCCGATCCGGAACAACCCAATTCGCGAACCGATCTGGCCGATCTGCAACTGGGCTATCGTCCCCGGCATGGGGGTGTGCAGGCCAGAATGAATTATCAAATTTCCAACACGCAGATAGCCCGTCAGGAGGAAGTTTTTGAGAAAGTAAAAGAAGGCGAAGGAAATTATCGTTTTGATGAGCAATTTCAGGAATTTGTACCCGACCCATTTGGAGACTTTATCCGGCGGGTGTTTAAAACCAACGATTTCATACCGGTGGTTGAATTACGCTTTCGTACTCTGTTACGCTTGCAACCGGGCCGCTTTTTTTTGAAATCAAAAATAAAAGGGTGGCTGGCTAAAATTTTGAACCCGGTTTCTACCGAAACCTTCCTGCGCATCAACGAAAAAACCAGAGAAAGAGATGTGAGCAAGATATATTTGCTAAACTTGAGCCATTTCCAGCAGGATTCAACTACTATTTTTGGCAGCATGGAGTTGCGTCAGGATATTCATCTCTGGGAAAACAGGCGGAAATTTTCCCTGCGTTTTCGATTCATTCATCGCAAGGAAAAAAATAATCAGTTCATTGACGGCGGGCAGGATCGCCGGGTGCGAGAACAAAGTTTGCGGCTCATCGCACAGCTTTCCCGCCATCTCAGCACTCAGGTAGAGGTCAGGCACCAGGAGGAAGATCGCCTGTTTAAATCCATTCTGCGGGAAGATCGGCAGGTGCGGGCCAACAGTTTGATCTGGGACCTGGTGTATCGTCCCCGAAGGCGCCTGGAACTGGGCTTAAAAAGCGAATTCAGTTTTAATCGGGATCTGGTACCGAACCCGGTAACCAGGGCGAATTTAGTGGCTTTTGCACCGCGCGCGACCTATTCTCTCAGCCGGAAAGGACGATTTCGTGGCCAGATTGAATGGACCCGGGTGACGGTGGCGCCATTAAATCGCCTGATCCCTTTTGAAGTAGCCAACGGTAATAAGCCCGGTGTGACCTTGCGCTGGAACCTGGCCCTGGAATATCGAATTGCCCGAAATATGCAGGCCTCTTTGAGCTATTTCGGTCGAAGTGAACCAGATCGTCCCAGGGTTCAGCATATTGCCAAAATGGAAATGAGAGCATTTTTTTAAAAGATGATGGATAAAAAGATTTCCAAAACTTTTATTAAACAAACAGTGATTATTTTAATTTTTTTAGGTGTTCAAAGTATATCGATTTATGCTCAGGAACAGAACACAAACATAATACAGATACACCGGATTCACCTTACCTGCAAAGGCCCCTTTGGTAAGCATAAAGTCAAAAACTGGCTCGATATCGTGTCCGGTAGCAAGCTAAGCATGAATGAAATCCATAAACGCTGTGAAGAAGTCTTACACCGTTTGCAGCAGCAAGGTTACTACTTTGCTCGATTTGAAGAAGTTCGACTGGCATACCGGCCGGATTCTACTATGGCTGATTTGATTTTAACTCTGAACGAGGGTAAACGGCTCAAGATTCATTCATTGACCATGCGGGGTGTGGACCCGGACAGCCTGGAGGATTTCCCCCTGTTACAGAGTAAGCCGGGTAAACCTTTCAACTCCTGGGTGCTTCAGAGCGATATCGCTCGACTCCTGGATTATTTTGATGAACAGGGCTATCCTTTCAGCCAGATTAAGGTGGCCCGGTTGGACTTTGCCCGTCGGGACGATTCAATGCCAGAGTCCCTGGATCTCGCTCTGCAAATAAAACCCGGACCCCGGGTTCGCATCGGCGAAATCGAAATCACCGGTAACGAGGAAACTCGCGATTATGTAATTTTAAGGGAACTGGGAATCCGGCCGGGGGAGCTTTATGTTCAGCGGAAGATCGAAAAAATTCAGTCCCGTTTAATGAGGCTGGGTTATTTCAGGCAGGTGCAACCGCCACGGCTGGAATTATTACCCGATGGTACAGGACGCCTCATTGTTCAGGTAGAAGAAGGGCA
>CAZMEG010000093.1:0-9790 GCA_964565205.1 uncultured Cytophagia bacterium | reverse complement strand
GGTTTGGTTTTCGCCGAGGACGAACAGACACTATCTTATTGCAGGGAGCTCGGCGAAAACCAAACCCGAGGTGAAAAAAACCACTGCCAACTGCCCCTGCGCACTGCCAACTGTTTTGTACCACTCCATCACTCCTCTTCACCTTTCTAAGTTTTTACTCAAAGAACCACTGACACCCCCCAGATACACTCCCCTAAAAACTCCCGTGGATCGGTAATTTTGCCGGTAACGGCCGAAGCTGCCACCGTATAGGGGGACGCCAGATAGACCTGAGCCTGTTTGGAACCCATGCGTCCGGGGAAATTTCGGTTCGTGGTGGAAATACACACTTCGGACCCGTTGAGCCGTCCAAACGTATCAGGTGGACCGCCCAGACAGGCTGCACAGGAAGCCTGCCCCACCTTTGCCCCGGCGTTTTTAAAAACTTCCAGAAGCGTTTGCCCTTCCAGCGTAATTTCTTCCAAACCACGGGCAATTTCTGTGGTAGCCGGTACTACATAGGTTTCTGTTTTTAAAGTGTGTCCCTTAATGATTTTAGCAGCCGCCAGAAAATCAGATATTTTGCCTCCTGTACAGGAACCAATATAAGCCCGATCCAGTGTGATGTTGCGCAATTCCCAAACCGTGGCCTGAGCATCCGGAGAATGGGGCCTGGCCAGCATGGGCTGCAAATCTTTTGATTTATAAACATGAATACTATGAAATTTAGCCTGTGGGTCATTGTAAACCGGTTCAAAAGGGTGCGACGTGCGAGACCGTACATATTGAAACGTGGTTTCATCCGGAGCAATGACCCCATTCTTCCCACCCGCTTCTATGACCATGTTGGTTAAAGTCATGCGACCTTCCATATCCAGAGCTTGCACACCATCACCGGCAAATTCCATGGTTCGATAGTTAGCGCCGTCCACACCGATATCCCCGATGATTTTCAGAATCATGTCTTTGGCCATGATGTAAGGGGGAATTTCGCCTTCAAAAATAAATTGCATGGTTTCAGGTACCCTGACCCAGAGTTTACCGGTGCCGAGGATGAAAGCAGCATCGGTGTTACCAATGCCGGTGGCAAATTCTCCAAAGGCTCCGGCCGTACAGGTGTGGGAATCTGTACCGAACAGTACTTCGCCGGGACGGGTAAATCCCTCTTCTGGTAAAGCTATGTGGCAAACTCCCTTATAGCGTGGAGTACCCACATCATAAAAATGGGGAAGCCCCTGCTCTCTGGCAAATTGACGCAGAATTTCCAGATTCCTCCGGGCATATTTATCCTGTGTAAAAATATAATGGTCGGGAATTATTACCACCTTTTCCCGGTCCCATACTTTTGCCGATTGGCCAAACTGCTTTTTAAAAATGCTGATAGTTGGAGGCCCACAGACATCATGGGTCATGAGGATATCTACATCCACCCAGATATTTTCACCGGGCTCAACTTTAGATTTGCCAGCATGTTTAGCCAGGATTTTTTCAGTAATCGTCATAATCTTTTGCTCAATTTTAAGATTCAGCCAGCACTCCGGTTTTGCTTTGTAATTTTGCCAGCTCTTTTTTGGCCAGAGCGGCAATTTCTTCATCGGTGACCATTTTTCTGGCATCGGCCAGATGTGTAAATGCTTCATAAACCTTTTGCAATTGCTCACGTGTGAGTTGAAATCCCATCTGCTGCAGTCGATGATTGAGGGCATTCCTGCCTGAATGTTTTCCCAGCACGATTTGGTTCCCTGGTACCCCAACCGACTCCGGGGTCATGATTTCATAGGTGAGAGGATTTTTTAAAACCCCATCCTGATGAATCCCCGCTTCATGAGCGAAAGCATTACGCCCAACCACCGCTTTATTGGGTTGCACGGCCACTCCGGTGATTTCGGTAAGAAGCTGGCTGGTAGAATAAAGCTCCGTGGTCACTACATCTATATTGCAGGGAAAAACCGTATGCCTGGTTTTGATGGACATGACGATCTCTTCCAGGGCTGCATTGCCGGCGCGTTCGCCTATGCCGTTGATGGTACATTCTACCTGACGCGCCCCATGCACCACGGCCGTGAGTGAATTAGAAACACTGTGCCCCAGATCATCATGGCAGTGCACACTTAACGTCACCCGATCGATGTCCTGAACTTTTTCTTTAATCTGTGCAATCAGTTCGCCAAACTCCCAGGGCAATGCAAAGCCTACCGTGTCGGGAACATTCAGCACCGTGGCGCCAGCTTCAATCACCGCCGAAAAGATATCGAAAAGAAAGGCCGGGTCGGTTCGTGTGGCATCTTCGGCGGAAAATTGCACATCTTCACATAAAGACCGGGCATATTTAACCGCCCAGACAGCGTCCTTTAGGGCTTCAGAACGGGTTTTCTTGAGTTTATGTTTTAAATGCAGATCCGAAGTGGCAATAAAAGTATGAATACGGGGCTTCCTGGCATATTGAAGAGCCTGCCAGGCTCGATCAATGTCTTGCTTTTTAGTACGACAGAGACCCGCAACCACACAGTTTCTGATACGTTTGGCAATTTCACGTACGGCCAGAAAGTCCCCTTCCGAGGCGATGGGGAAACCCGCTTCGATGACATCCACATTTAGTTTTTCCAGTTGCCGGGCCATGCGGAGTTTTTCTTCCAGATTCATATTAAAGCCCGGAGCCTGTTCTCCATCCCTCAAAGTAGTATCGAAAATGATGAGCTTTTCACTCATAATACCCTCCTTATATCAAATTAAATTTACAAACTCCCTTAAAATTGTATTTTTCAAACAACGATACATTCAAAATACAGCCAGCTACTAACAACAAACAAAATCCCATATTCAACTCCCGGTCAGAGTCAGTTGATCTTTAGCTTTTACTCTTTCAAATTTTTGCATCAGGAAATAGGAAAAGCTTTCCATGAGGGCCTGCCAGCTTGCTTCGATGATGTTTTCCGAAACTCCAACGGTACCCCAGCTACCATCCGGAGAGGAAGAATCAATCAAAACGCGCACACGGGCTGCCGTAGCCTCCTTTTCATTGAGTACGCGCACTTTATAATCGGATAATTGCATCTCTTTAATTTCTGGATAAAACTTGGCCAGGGCCTTGCGCAAAGCTTTATCGAGAGCATGAACCGGACCATTTCCTTCTGCAGCGGTATGTTCGATGTACGAATTCACTTTTAATCGAATGGTAGCTTCGGAACGGGGTGGACCCTCGGCATTTTTTTCTATAATAACACGAAAACCCTCCAACTGAAAATAATCCTGCCAGTCTTCGGTCATTTTTTTAAGTAATAATTTGAAAGACCCCTCGGCAGCTTCATACTGATATCCTTCGTTTTCCAATTGCTTGAGTTTCTGGACAATTTCCGGAAGTTTATTCGCATAAGGACGCAAATCTATTTTCAATTCATCGGCTTTGTACAGCACATTACTTCGTCCGGAGAGGTCTGAGACCAGAACTCGGCGATGATTCCCTACCTGATGAGGTTGAATATGCTCATAAGTTCTGGCCTCCTTCATTACTGCACTCACATGAACTCCGCCCTTGTGAGCAAACGCACTTTTGCCAACATATGGCAGATTATGGGGATGGGTTAAATTAGCCAGCTCACTGACAAAATGGGAAAGTGCCGTCAGCCTGGAAAGATTTTCTTCAGGAATACAGTAGTAATTCTGTTTGATTTGTAAATCTGGAATAACAGAACAGAGATTCGCATTGCCACAGCGCTCACCCAGCCCATTGATAGTGCCCTGCACATGTTCACATCCGTGAGCAACCGCCACCAGAGTATTGGCCACCGCCAGTTCCGCATCATTGTGAGCATGAATTCCCAGAGGCGTTGAAAGTTTCGGTTTGATTTCATCTATAATCTTTCCGATTTCATGAGGTAAAGTACCGCCGTTGGTATCGCACAGAACCAGCACATCGGCGCCACCCCATTCAGCCGCCCACAGGGTTTGCAAAGCATACTCTGGATCATCTTTGTAGCCATCAAAAAAATGTTCCGCATCATAAATGACCTCGCGGCCCTGTTCCTTTAAATAGGCTACCGAAGTTTCGATGAGTTTGAGATTTAATTCGGGTGAAATGCGCAGGGCTTTGTGAACATGTAATAACCAGGATTTGCCAAAGATGGAAACAGCCGGCGTACTGGCGGCCAGCAAAGCCTGTAAATTTGCATCTTCTTTTACGTTATGATTGGCACGGCAGGTGCTTCCAAAAGCTACCAGACGAGCCTGTTTAAAAGGTATGCTCTGAGCTTTTTTAAAAAACAGTCCGTCTTTAGGATTAGAACCAGGCCACCCTCCTTCGATGTAATGGATACCAAATTCATCCAGACGTTTAGCAATGCGAATTTTATCTTCCACCGAAAAAGCCACCTTCTCCCCCTGGCTTCCATCCCTCAAAGTGGTATCAAATATTTTGATTTCTTTCCGTTTGTGTTTTTGCATAAATAAATACCTTAACTTTTAGTTTACTATTGCCGGCGTAAATTCAGGAAGTCGCCCGGAACCATGACATTTTTCACAAACCATTTCTACCAGGGTGTCCTCTAAAGTCATTGAATTTTATGAAGCCCTATATTAACCATGAATCCATGCCATCATTTCTCTTAACTTTTTACCTACCCGTTCAATTTGTAATTGACGATGCTGAGCACGTAAGGCATTCATTACCGGGCGCCCGGCCTGATTTTCCAGAATCCATTCCCGGGCAAAGGTGCCATCCTGAACATGACGTAAAATTTCTTTCATCTGCTGTCGTGTTTCTTCAGAAATGACCAGGGGCCCGCGAGTCATGCCGCCATATTCAGCCGTATCACTCACCGAATAGTACATTCCGGCAATCCCTCCTTCATAAAATAGATCCACAATGAGCTTCATTTCATGCAGGCATTCAAAATAAGCCACCTCCGGCTGGTAACCGGCCTCCACCAGAGTTTCAAATCCGGCTTTGATCAGTTCGGTGATGCCACCACATAAAACAGCCTGTTCACCAAACAAATCGGTTTCGGTTTCTTCTTTGAATGTGGTCTCAATGACACCGGCTCGGGTACCCCCAATACCTTTAGCATAAGCCAGGGCCAGGTCTCTGGCATGGCCGGTGGCATCCTGATAAACCGCCAGCAAACAGGGTACGCCGCCACCCTGGGTAAATACCCGCCGCATAAGATGGCCCGGACTTTTGGGCGCCACCATGAAAACATCCACATCAGGTGGCGGGACAATCTGGTGAAAATGAATGTTAAAGCCGTGTGCAAAGGCCAGGGCCTTGCCGGCTTTTAAATGGGGTTTTATGTCCCTCTCATAAATTGCCGGCTGGTCGGGATCGGGTACAAGCACCATGATTACATCCCCCAGTTCTGCCGCCCGGGCGGTCTCTTCCACGCGTAAACCCTCTCCCTGGGCTTTCTTCCAGGAGGTACTCTCTTGACGTAGTCCAACCACCACCTGCACCCCACTATCTTTTAAATTCAGTGCATGGGCATGACCCTGACTGCCATATCCCAGAATGGCAACCGTTTTGTCTTTTAGCAGATTTAAATTGGCATCGCTTTCATAATAAAGTTTCATGGCTGCACCTCAAATTAAATAGGTCCAAAGATTGATTTTTTATTAAAATACGGAGTAATGGAGTACTGGATTTTTGGTAACTCCTCTCCATACTTCTTTACTCCAATAATCCATCATTTTTTTATAGCCTCTTTGAAATGTTCCATCAGGTAGCTCCCTGGAATTCACGTTTTAAAGCTACACTACCCGTACGCGCCACTTCCAGCAAGCCGAAGGTCTCGAGCATGCTGATGGCAGCGTTGACTTTGTCCTCCTTACCGGTGACTTCAATGGTCAGTGTGCTGGGACTAATATCGATAATTTTAGCCCGAAAAACATTAACCACCTCAATGATTTCCATCCGGGTTTCAGGGGTTGAGCGCACCTTAATCAGAGCGAGTTGTCGTTCTACAAAGGGTGCATATGTCAGGTCCTTCACATGTACCACATCAATAATTTTTGCTAATTGATTGGTAATTTGTTCGATGATGACTTCGTCCCCGCGCGTGGTTATGGTCATGTGGGCCATGCCCGGTTCTTTAGTTTCTCCAAAGCTCACGCTGTCAATATTGAAGCCACGACTGCTGAATAGCCCGATAATGCGAGAAAGGGCATTGAAATTGTTTTTAAAATAAACGGAAATCGTATGTTTCATGGTACAACTCCAGTATTACTTCGCTTTTAACCGGCCCCATCTAATCGGGAGAATCAATCATTTCCTGTAAAGAAGCACCCGCCGGCACCATGGGGTACACATTTTCTTCCTCACGCACCAGAAAGTCCATGACCACCGGCCGATCCTTTATTTTAAGACTTTTTTCAAGGACTTCTTGCACCTGATCGGGTTTAGCGACACGAAAACCCACCGCACCATAGCTCTGGGCCAATTTCACAAAATCAGGATTACCGGCATGAAGATCGGAATAAGAATAACGGCCACCATAAAACAGCTCCTGCCACTGACGGACCATGCCCAAATAACCATTGTTCAAAATGACCACTTTGATGGACACCCCATACTCCACGGCAGTAGCCAGTTCATAGGCGGTCATTTGAAACCCGCCGTCACCGGTGATACAAAAAACGGTGCGGTCCGGGCAACCAAAGGCAGCCCCTATGGAGGCTGGCAGGCCAAATCCCATGGTGCCCAGACCGCCCGAAGTGAGGAAGGAGCGCGGTTTGTTAAATTTATAGTATTGGGCGGTCCACATCTGGTGCTGCCCCACATCGGTGACCACAATGGCATCGCCCTGGGTAACTTCTGAAATTTTCTCAATCAAAAATTGTGGCATTATGACCTCATCCTGCTGACGGTATCTCAACGGGTGTTCTTTCTGCCAGCGACGAATGGTTCGCCACCAGTCCTTCGTATCGAGTTTTTGCACCAGTCGGGTTAATTCAGGAAGAATTGTTTTTACATGCCCCACGATGGGCACTTCCACCCTCACGTTTTTGTTGATACAGGCAGCATCAATATCGATATGAATTTTTTTGGATTTTTGCGAAAAACCATCCAGCCGCCCGGTAACGCGGTCGTCAAATCGAGCTCCTACGGCCAGCAGCACGTCACATTCCGAAATGGCCATGTTAGCATACCAGGTCCCGTGCATGCCTAACATGCCTAATGATTGCGGGTGCGTTTCAGGAAAAGCCCCTAAACCCATAAGCGTTGTGGTTACGGGAACGCCTGTTTTAAGGGCCAGTTCTGTAAGTTCTTTTGCGGCTTCCCCAAGTATGACTCCCCCTCCGGCATAGATTAAAGGACGTCGAGCTTTGTTTAAAAGTCGAGCAGCTTCAGCGATTTTCTGTTTTTGCCATTCGTTCAGGTTAGTATAATAAGTATCCGCACGCGGTTGCAAGCCGCGATAATCTCCTTCGGAAAATAACATATCCTTGGGCAAATCCACCAGTACCGGTCCAGGACGCCCCGATTGGGCAATATAAAATGCTTCATGCACCACTTCTTCCAGATCATTTACATTTTTTACCAGATAGCTATGCTTGGTAATGGGTCGAGTTATGCCAATGATATCGGCTTCCTGAAAAGCGTCGTTTCCGATGAGTGCGGCCGGCACCTGACCGGTAAACACCACCAGCGGAATGGAGTCCATATAGGCTGTGGCAATACCGGTAACCGTATTTGTGGCGCCCGGCCCTGAAGTTACCAGAACCACACCCGGCCTGCCGGTGGCCCGGGCATAGCCATCAGCGGCATGGGTCCCCCCCTGTTCATGACGAATCAACACATGTTTGAAGGAAGGTCGCTTTTTGTAAATTTCATCATAAAGACCCAGAACCACTCCGCCAGGGTAGCCAAAAATCACCTCCACTCCTTCATCCATTAAAGCCTGAATCAGGATTTCGGAACCGGTCATCTTTTTAACGGACCCGGGCCGGGTAAATCTATCCTGCTGGATCGGCCGAGTGAATTTATTAGATTGGACTGTAGCTTCGACTTCCATTTTTACTCCCTTTTTGATGAATGTTAAATTTGTCCATTTAAGGATAAAACGGCTCCTGTATTGGCTGAAGTGACCATAGCAGCGTAACGGCCAAGCCAGCCCTGTTTTACTCTGGGTTCGGGTGGTTTCCAGCGCTTTTTGCGCGCCTCGATTTCATCTTGTGAAATCTCGACCTCAAGCTTTTTATTGGGGATATCAATATGGATAATATCCCCTGGCTGAAGAAAGGCAATGGGACCCCCGGCTGCAGCTTCTGGTGAAACATGACCGATACAGGCTCCCCGTGTACCCCCGGAAAAACGGCCATCTGTAATGAGGGCGACTTTATCGCCCAGTCCCATACCCATGAGATTGGCGGTTGGCGCTAACATCTCCTGCATCCCGGGCCCGCCTCGGGGGCCCTCGTGGCGAATCACCACCACATCTCCAGGTTTGACTTTACCCCCCAAAATGCCAGCATTGGCTTCTTCCTGAGATTCAAAGATTACCGCTGGTCCCCGATGATTGAGCATTTCCGGGACTACGGCAGCCGTTTTTACAACAGCCCCATCCGGCGCCAGATTACCAAATAAAATGGCCAGCCCACCCTGCTGTGTGTAAGGATTTTCCAGAGGGCGGATCACCTCGGTGTCTTGTATGGCAGCACCTTCAATGTTTTCACCAAGCGTTTTTAAAGTCACGGTTTTTTGACTTAAATCCAGAAGGCCCCGCTTTTGACTCAATTGATTCAAAATAGCGCTAATTCCCCCAGCTCGATCCACATCCTCCATATGCCATTGAGAAGAAGGCGCTACCTTGCAAAGACAGGGTACTTTTTCGGCAATGGCATTAATACGTGTTAAAGGATATTCAAAACCAGCTTCCCGTGCGATGGCCAGGACATGCAACACGGTGTTTGTGGATCCCCCCATAGCCATATCCAGAGCAAAGGCATTGTCAATGGTGGCCGGGGTAATAATATCACGAGGCTTCAAATCGGCTTCGATCAAACGAATGATTTGTTGAGCGGCGTCCTGCAAAAGCTGTCGGCGCTTTTCCGAGACGGCAAGATAGGTGCCATTACCCGGTAAAGCCAGCCCCAGAACTTCCAGTAAACAATTCATGGAATTGGCTGTGAACAGGCCTGAACAGGAACCACAGGTAGGACAGGCATAATCTTCCAGTAATTTGAGTTCTGCTTCATCTATTTTCCCGGATTGATAAGCTCCGACCCCTTCAAAAACCGAAATCAAATCGATGGTTTTGCCCGCTGGGGTTTTTCCGGCGGCCATGGGCCCCCCACTGACGAAGATGGTGGGAATGTTAATGCGCAGGGCACCCATGATCATGCCCGGCACGATTTTATCACAATTGGGAATACAGATCAGGCCATCCAGTTGATGGGCCATAGCCATGGTTTCCACGGCATCGGCAATGAGTTCACGACTGGGCAGAGAATATTTCATGCCAGCATGCCCCATGGCAATGCCATCGTCCACGCCGATAGTATTGAATTCGAAAGGCACGCCTCCAGCAGCTCGCACCGCTTCCTTGACGATTCTGCCCAATTCCTGCAAATGCACATGGCCGGGAATGATTTCTACATAGGAATTGCAAATTCCAATGAAAGGCTTTTGAAAATCCTCATCTTTTACGCCACAGGCTTTGAGTAAACTCCGATGTGGCGCCCGGGTAAACCCCTTTTTAATAACATCGCTTCGCATGGTTGACCTCTTTGGTTTTTCAACCCCTCCTTTTCAGGAGAATATAAAATTATTCTTTAGAGGTCATCCCTACTTTTAATTTTAATTCTGGATTATTTTTACTGG
>CAZMEG010000092.1:0-9869 GCA_964565205.1 uncultured Cytophagia bacterium | reverse complement strand
ATAAATTTAGTCATCTTGTAAATGTAACTCTTTCAGATGGTGGTGAAATTCGTAATTTAAAGTTTGATTTACTTAAAGGTGTTTTTATACACCATTTAGATAATCCGGAATCAGAAAAGATGGTTCAGAGCTTAACCGAAAAAATTGATAAGATCCTAAAGGAAGAACTCATAATCAATAATACTAAATAACGGGCAATCTAATATTTGGCCCCCCAACTCCATAACAAATAAAGTTTGTACACAAAAAAGCCTCGGCAAATTACCGAGGCTTTAATATAACTAACTATTTTTTTATCCGAGATACTTTCGCAGCGGCTCCAGACGCGATCGATGGCGCATGCGACGCAGGGCTTTTTCTTTGATCTGACGAACTCGTTCACGGGTCAATTTAAAGTGTTCGCCAATTTCTTCCAGTGTTAATGGCCGATCGCCATCCAGACCAAAGTAAAGTCGAATGATCTCCGCTTCCCGTGGTTTCAGGGTCATTAACACTTTATCAATCTCTTCTTTCAGAGATTCCTGCATCAAAGCCTCATCTGGTGGCGCATAGCGATCGCTTTCCAAAATATCGAGAAGATTGTTGCCGTCTTCTTCTTTAAACGGCTCGTCCAGAGACAGATGTCGGGCCGAAGTCTTTAAAACATCGGCCACCTCGTAAGTGGACATCTCCATGGTCTCGGCCACTTCCTGCATGCTCGGTTCACGCCCATATTCTTTTTCCAGTTGTTCCAGGGTTCTGCCCACTTTATTGATAGCGCCAACCCGGTTCAGTGGTAAACGGACTACACGGGATTGTTCGGCCAGCGCCTGCAAGATGGATTGTCGAATCCACCAGACCGCATAAGATATGAACTTGAATCCTCGCGTTTCATCAAATCGCTGGGCTGCTTTAATTAAGCCCAGATTTCCTTCACTGATCAAATCCTGTAAAGGTAAACCCTGACCCTGATATTCTTTGGCTACGCTTATGACAAAGCGCAAATTTGCCTTCACCAGTTTGTCTAAAGCTTCCGAATCCCCTTTGCGTATTCTACGTGTTAACTCAATTTCCTCCTCCGGAGATAATGGAGAGTATCCACCTATCTCCTCCAGATACTTTTCAATAGACTGTTTCGGTCTATTTTCTGCTACTCTTTTACGCTTCTTGGCCATATTTCCTTTTTCTTTAAAATTTAATGATTTAATTATTAATTAATTCGATGACTTATACTTTAATTATCGTTATTGGTTTCCAAAATATTTTTTAAATTTGATTAATAAATTTTGTTCCAAATTAATTTAAGATAATTCGCGAGCCGCCAATCTTTTTGCCCTGCGAATCGCCTTTTCACGACGAATTCTTCTTTTAACCGACGGCTTCAAAAAATACGTCGTTCTTTTAAAATCTTTTAAAATGCCTGCTTTTTCACATTTCTTTTTAAACCTATTTATGGCTTTGTCCAAAGACTCCTGGTCCTGTACAATAATTTTAACCATAAATATCACGTCTCCTTCTTTTTGTTAGTTTTTTGTTAATTATAGATTTTCTATTAAGATTTTTTCACCAATACGATCAAAATTTACTAATATCGTATGATTTCCGCTGCTGGTCACTTCCTTTTTTACAACCTCTCCCTTATCATTCCATTTTTCATGATAAATCCATTGACCTATCTGATAGGTTTTACTGGGCTCATAGTATACGTACTCGTCATCTGATGTCTCCACATCCACATGATTTTCATTCAACAACTCCTCATAATCTTCATTTTTCAAAAATATCATCCTTGAACAATCCGGACATTTAAGCCAGACAATTTTACCGTCGAATCCTTCGCTAACCGGTTTCATTTCTTGTTCAGTATGACAAGACTTACAAAAAAATACCACAGTTCCCTTTTTTGTTGCTCCCATTTACTCCCTCCGTATTAGTTACTCGTATTTCTTTTAGTTTGCGTAAAACATAATATAATAACGAGATTACGTTTTGTCAATATCAAAATTTCTCAAAATTTCCTAAATCTTCACTTTCCCTGAAGTATGCACACCACTTAACTTGTAAGCGAGATCCGAGACTCAGGTACTACAAAATTTCCAAACTTTCACTTGATTATATCTTTTAATTTCTATAATTTAAAAATTTCAAAAAAAATTTCAGAACTTACAAAAAATAATTAATCATCAATTATTAAAAATTCAAAATAGTTCCGAGCCAGCTATTCTTTATGAACCCATTCAATATGTACTGGAAGGTGGGGGAAAACGGATCCGGCCGATTCTATTAATTTTAGCCTGTGAAGCCGTGGGTGGGGAAGCACGGATTTGCTTCCCCGCGGCTCTGGCTGTGGAATTATTGCATAATTTCACCTTAATTCATGACGACATCATGGACCGCGATGATACTCGCCGGGGCAGACCCACGGTACATAAAAAATGGGATACCGATGTGGCTTTGTTGGCTGGTGATGGACTTGTGGGCATGGCTTATCAACAATTACTCAAAACTCCAAGCAAGCATATTCATGAAATTGCACAAATTTTTACCGATGGCATCATTCAACTTTGCGAGGGGCAGGCTCTGGATCGGGAGTTTGAAACCAGGTCGGATGTGCAATTAAAAGAATATTTAAGCATGATTGAGAAAAAAACGGCCGCTTTACTCAAAGTGGCTACCACCATCGGTGCCATTGTAGGAGAAGGAACTCATGAACAGATCCAGGCCTTGGGTGAGTTTGGATTTTATTTGGGCATTGCTTTCCAAATTCAGGATGACCTGCTTGATATAACTTCCGAGGAAAGTGTACTGGGCAAATCATTTGCCAGCGACCTCAAACGCCACAAACAAACTTTTCTTCTGGTTCATGCTTTGAATCATGCGGACCCTTTTCAATGCAAAAGAATTCAGGAAATATTGGATAGACCCATTTTAAACGATAGCGACATCAGGGAAATAATCGAGCTGTTTGATCGAGTAGGTTCTATTAAGGAAGCTCGTCGGGCTGTGGATCAGTATTTATATAAGGCCAGGCAAAGCCTCAACTGTTTGACCACAAACGAAGCCACAGAATATCTCCATGATTTAATAAATTTTATCGCTTTCAGAAATGCATAACCCTAATCCGCGGTAAGTTGTAAACCAATTGCAAGATTAATAAATCAATAATGAATCACGAATTATTACTTTTTATGGTTATTGGTGGCTGGATAGCCATGGATACGGAGTCAGCAGGGCAATTTATGATTTCTATACCTTTTGTAAGTTGTACGATTGCTGGAGCTATATTTTCCAACATTACTCTGGGATTAAGTATTGGTGTATTACTTCAATTACCTTTTTTAATAGAAATACCCGCCGGGGGTGCCAAACTATCTCAGATTAATCTGGCTGCTTATGTGGCCACGGCTTTAGCGTGTGTGTTTAAAGCCAATCTGGATATAAATATGAATGCTGTTATGATAATAACGATTATTTATGCGCTAATTTTAAGCTGGGGGACCCGCCCTTTTTCCGATCTACTTCACAGGGTAAATAAATGGTTGGTTTCTCTGGCTGAGCGAGCTGCTGAAAATCATAAATTTAAATTGCTCGACTTTTTTCAATATTCAGGCGCCGGTATCTCCTTTATTTATGGATTAATTTATTCAGCAATGTTTTTCATTTTTGGTAAATTAATATTGGGTTGGACGTTTCTTTTAATTCCGGAGCCGTTTTATTCTTCTTTACATTTTGTAAAATATGTTCTAATGGGCGCCGGTATTGGAGCCATGGTCTGGTTTTTTATCAATCAGAAAAATAAAATTAAATTTTGTCTAATAGGCTTGATATTAACAATAATTCTAAAAATGTTCTCAATGTGAATGGTTAAACAAAATTTAATCGATTTAATACGAGTTTGGTGGCGTGCTTTTTTTATTCAAAGCACATGGAATAATGAACGCATGATGAATTTGGGATTTTGTTTTTGCTTGTTACCCAGGATGCCGAAATTGTTTAATACTGAATCTGAGAAATATAAATTTGTTAAAAGGCACATGGAATATTTTAACACACATCCTTACATGGCCAGTTTTATCATCGGAGCTGTTTTAAAAATGGAAGAATCAGGTGCAGGTTCTGCTTCAGTGAATTTGGATCAAATTAATAAATTTAAGCAAAGACTTTCGGGTCCCCTTGGAGCCGTTGGTGATCAACTATTCTGGAAACAAATTAAATGTGTGGC
The DNA here is from genome assembly GCA_964565205.1 of uncultured Cytophagia bacterium. GTDB lineage: Bacteria > Zhuqueibacterota > Zhuqueibacteria > Oceanimicrobiales > CAZMEG01 > CAZMEG01. The sequence continues at coordinate 5,668 of CAZMEG010000092.1, read as the reverse complement.
CACATTCATAGGTATTTTATGTTATATTTTATTTCAAAATGCTTACGGTGTTATTCTATTTTTGTTAATTTATAATCTTCCGCATCTGGTTATTCAAACGCGGGGTTTATGGCTTGGCTATCGACTCGGTGAAAATTTGATAAAAAAATTTTCATTTAAAATCTTTTTTGATTATATTAAAGGTTTCGAAAAACTCGCTATTTTTTTGATAGGAGTGTTAATGGGTAGCTGGTTGATCGGGTCGGATAGTTTCAGGTGGGTGGAAGTACTGGCGTTTTTTCTGGGTGGAGTAACCATGTTTCTGGTTCTACGCCTTAAGTCTTCGGTTCCAGCAGGCTTACTCTGGATCGTTACGGGAGCGACAATCATAGGCTTTTTGCTCTGACATGAAATTTTTAAACATGCGTTATTTTCAGGTTATATGATACAAAAAAAAGTAAAGGTGAAAAATAAATTGGGATTACATGCACGTCCGGCAGCTCTGTTTGTGAAAACCGCTGCCAAATTTAAATCGGATGTGTTCTTGAGCAGAAATGATCATGAAGTAAACGGTAAAAGCATCATGGGCGTAATGATGTTAGCAGCGGAGAAGGGAAGTGAGTTAACCATTACCGTGAATGGCGAAGATGAAAACGAAGCCATGGAGGCGCTTCTTAAACTTTTTAACAATAATTTTGACGAAGAGTGAGTATTTGAATTTCTTACACCAAAAATGAAAAAGATTTTAGAAAAAGTTAAATGTGATTATCTTTTAAGCGGGATTCCGGCTTCCCCGGGGATTGCTATTTCTAAAGTTTTTTTGCTCTCCGGTGACACCGTACTGGTGGAACGACGGTATATCAATGAATCTGAAATTGATGTGGAAATTGAAAAATTTAAAGAAGCCATCGAAAAGTCTAAAAATGAGATTCGAACCCTGCAGAGCCGGGCCGAAAGACGTGTGGGGGCAAAACATGCGAAAATTTTTGATGTTCATAAATTAATCCTGGAAGATGAAGTCCTTATCGAAGAGACCCTCCGTACTATTCGTGAAAGAAAGATCCCGGCCGACTATGCTTTTTATCAAGTCATGAAAAAGTACCAGAACACCCTGGATGACTCTGAAGCGGAGTATTTTCAAAATCGCATAGCCGATTTACGTGATGTGAAGCGCAGAGTGATCCGTCATATCCAGGGGGATCGTTCTGATTACCTGAGTACTCTGGAAGGTTCGGCAGTCATCGTGGCCAGTGATTTAACCCCTTCAGATACGGTTGTACTGGATAAACGAAAGGTAGAGGGTTTTGCCACGGATCTGGGCGGGAAAACCTCGCATGCTGCTATTATGGCACGATCTTTAAATGTACCGGCTGTGGTTGGTCTCAGAAACATTACTTCTCTTGTTAATGATGGTGATCGAATCATTGTAGATGGCAATCGCGGAGTCGTGCTGGTCAGGCCCGATGAAAAGACCATAAAACGTTATCGCCGCTTACAGGAACGCTATTATCAGATCAAACAAAAACTTGCCGAAATAAAAGACCTGCCCTGTATTACGCTGGATGGTCGACAAATTGAACTTTCTGCCAATTTAGAATTTCCCGATGAAGTGGAAGCGGTGCTTTCTTACGGAGCACGGGGTGTTGGCCTTTATCGAACCGATTATATTTATTTAGCCAAAAAGACTTTACCAACCGAAGAGGAACAACTGGAAGAATATCTGAAAATAGTCAAAAAGATTGCTCCTGATCCGGTGATTATTCGTACTATGGACCTGGGTGGTGATAAGTTGCCGCAGTCCATACTGATTCCACCCGAGGACAATCCGTTCCTTGGCTGGCGAGCGATCCGAATTTCTCTGGAAAGGAGTGATATTTTCCATACCCAGTTAAGAGCCATTTTAAGGAGCAGTGCCCACGGGAATGTTAAAATTCTATTTCCGATGATTTCGAGTCTGGAGGAAATCATCGAATCCAAAAAGGCTGTGGAAAAGGCTAAAGAGGAACTGGCCAGAGAAAACATACCTTTTGATGAAAACATCGAAATAGGAGTCATGATTGAGGTGCCCTCTGCTGCTCTTATGGCTGACCAACTGGCTGCGTATGTGGATTTCTTGAGTATCGGCACGAATGATCTGGTGCAATATCTTCTTGCGGTAGATCGTGGCAATGAGCGTGTGGCTTATTTGTACAAACATCTCCATCCTGCCGTACTCCGGATGTTAAAACATATTATTCAGTGTGGGCATCAGGCAGGTGTTTGGGTGGGAATGTGTGGAGAAATGGCCAGCGATCCCCTGGCCACTCTTATTCTGCTGGGGCTGGAATTGGATGAATTCAGTGTTAATCCCACCGCAGTTCCCGAAATAAAAAAGATCATCCGATCGGTTGAATATCGGGAGGCTGTCCGGATTGCCAATAAAGCCCTGGAATTTAAAACAGCCCTCGAAGTAGAACGTTTTATGACGAAAATCATTCGTAAAAAATTTAAAGACCTTGAAATTTAGAAAGGAGATTTTATGCCGGAACTGAATCCATCCGAAATTGCTAAATACGATACATCTGACATGCTTGGAAAAATTTTGAATTTTCCACAACAATTGCAGGAAGCTCAAAATTTAGCCCGGGGTGTTAAAGTTCAGGTGAATCCTGAAAAAATTGCCAATATCTGCATTACGGGGATGGGGGGATCCGCTATTAGCGGAGACCTGGTTCGTACCTACCTTGCTGAGCGTATTCGTCTGCCAATCTTTGTAAATCGCTACTACCGTTTACCACATTTTGTTAACGACCAGACTCTGGTTATCGCCTCAAGCTATTCTGGTAATACTGAAGAAACGCTGGAATCTTATGAAGATGCCAGTGAACGAGGGGCTCAAATAGTCTGTGTGACCTCCGGGGGACAATTGGCAGAACGTGCGGCCGCACGGGGGATTAGCATTTACAAGATCCCCACGGGCTTCCCTCCACGCTCAGCCCTGGGTTATTTAACCGTTCCTTTACTTTATTGTTTTCACAATTTGAATTTAATTTCTGATCCTGCAGGTGAATTGCAGGAGACGATTGATTTACTAAATAATTTAAAGGAAGAATATAAACCCGAAATTGAAAACAATCTGGCTAAAGAAATCAGTCGCAAATTGCATAACAAAATCCCTCTCGTTTATGCCCCGGTGAATGGATTTGAAGCGGTGGCCTGGCGCTGGAAAGGTCAATTTTCTGAAAACAGTAAAGTTCTGGCTTTTTGTAATCTCTTTCCAGAATTGAATCACAATGAAATTATGGGCTGGGGACCGTTAAAATCCATCAATCGTGAATTTCAGGTTGTCTATTTGAAGGACAAAGAAGCCCATCCTCAGGTATTAAAACGCATGGAAATAACTAAAGAAATTTTAGCCAATGAAACCGATCCAATCATTGAAGTAGAGAGTCGCGGAAAATCGCTTTTAGCCAGAATCTTTTCATTAATATATACAGGTGATATGGTCAGTTTTTATCTGGCTATTTTAAATAAAGAGGACCCTACCCCGGTTAAGAAAATAGATTATTTAAAAGCGAGACTTACCCGGTAATGCAAGCACCTAAATCGGACCAATTTTCCAGATTTAGCTTTATAGTGGAGATTGCCACGCAGATGCGGGAAGCCATGCTTCCTTACCTGGACACCAGTGGGATGAAAGAAACTGTAAGAGTAGCCCACAGTGGGGATACTACCTTTGGTCTGGATGTGGTGGCTGAAGAAGCCCTGGCCCGGGCTGTGCAGAATTCCGGGGAAAAAATAGCCTGCTATTCCGAAGACAAAGGTCTCATTCAGGACACCTCAAACCCGGAATGGTTGCTGGTTGTGGACCCTATTGATGGCACTCGTCCGTTGATCTGTGGATTTGAAATGGGCATGATCTCCATTGCGGTGAGTCCATTTTCACCAACAGCCACCTTTAGCGAAATCGAGGCAGGAATTTTACTTGAAATTCGCACTGGGGATATTTATTTTGGGGTCAAAAATCAAGGGGTGAAAATTTTATCCAGGGCAAAAAAGAAATTAAACCCTTCCATGACAACTGATTTTAAGAAGATGTTCTGGAGCTATGATAGTGTCGGTCGCCCTTCCCGCTGGCTTTTTCATTATCTGGGAGAAATGATGGATATTTCTGGAATGGAAGCCGCGGTCTTTTTGTTTAGCAATGTTACTTTTTCGTTGACGCGCATTTTGACCGGAAATTTAGACGCCTATGTAGAAATTGGTGGGAGGATATTGAAAGACCACCCGGAAAGCAAAGAAGAATTTCTTAAAATAGGTAATGGCCGCATTATGGGTACGTTCCCTTATGACATTGCGGCAGCCTATCTACTGTTGCAGGAAGCCCATTGTCCTATGACAGATGCCTATGGTAACTCCCTGGAGCAGATTCCCCTCTTAAACCTGGAAAAGAGCGGCCAAATTCTTTCCTGTGTAGCTGCGGGAAATACAACTTTGCATGGTAAAATTATTCAATCAATAAATCAGGAGGCTTAATTAGTAAGTTAATGAAACGAAAAAGGAGACAAACCAATGTGTGCAACTTTATTTACATCTGAATCGGTTACCGAAGGGCATCCGGATAAAATTGCTGATCAAATTTCTGATGCGATTCTGGATGCTATTTTTGAATCCGATCCGTATGGACGGGTAGCCTGTGAAACTTATGTAACCACGGGTCTGGTGCTGGTGGGTGGAGAAGTCACTACCCAAACTTATGTGGACATACCCAATATCGTACGCGGTACCATAAAAGAAATCGGTTACACCGATGCAGCTTTCGGCTTCGATTATCTGACCTGTGCAGTCATAAATACGATTCAGCAGCAATCCCCGGATATTGCTTTGGGTGTGGATCGAGAAGGCGCTGGCGATCAGGGTATGATGTTTGGCTTTGCCATCAATGAGACGCCTGAACTGATGCCCTTACCCATCATTCTGGCGCATAAACTTACCATGCGATTGGCCGATGTACGGAAAAAGGGCATTTTGCCTTACATCCGCCCGGATGGTAAATCTCAGGTAACGGTAAAATATGAAAACGAAAAACCCGTGAGTGTGGAAACCGTGGTGATATCCACTCAGCATGAACCTGATGTGAGTTACGAAACAATTAAAGAAGACGTGATCGAGAAAGTCATCAAGCCGGTTATTCCACAGGAATATTTGAATCATGACAACATTGTGTACCATGTTAATCCCACCGGCCGATTCGTCGTAGGAGGGCCACATGGTGATACCGGCTTAACGGGCCGCAAGATTATCGTGGACACCTATGGAGGGTATGCCCGTCATGGAGGGGGCGCTTTTTCCGGGAAGGACCCCACGAAAGTGGATCGCTCCGCTTCCTATGCCGCTCGTTATGTAGCCAAAAATATCGTGGCTGCTGGCCTGGCCGATAAATGTGAAATACAACTGGCTTATGCCATCGGGGTAGCCGAACCGGTCTCGATTACCGTGGATACGTTTGGTACGGGTAAACTTCCAGATCAGGAAATCGCCAAGCTCGTTAAAAAACATTTTGAATTAACCCCAAGAGGCATCATTGAAATGTTAAATTTACGACGCCCCATTTATAAACAGACCGCCGTTTACGGCCATTTTGGCCGAGATGGCGAAGCTTTCACCTGGGAAAAAACCGATAAGGCAAAAGATTTAGCCAGAGGAGTAT
>CAZMEG010000091.1:4979-9912 GCA_964565205.1 uncultured Cytophagia bacterium | reverse complement strand
TTGATGAATTATTCAATTGTTAACAGTCCCATTGGTTGTTTGATGAAAGACGAGTTCTGCATACATTCCATAGTGATCGCTGGCGTGCACTCCTTGAATGATTTGTTTCATTACCACTCCACTGGCTTTAACCGTGACTTTGCCTGAAGTAATGAATCTGGCCGGGCCAAAGAAAATATAGTCAATTCTCTTCCGCTTCAGCCGATTGAATCTTTCCAGTTTTTCATATAAATTTTTGGGGTTACCTGGAGCGGCCACATAATATTTTAACTGATTCAAATTGGTCCGGGGGTCCCAGGTGTAATCTTCAGCATGTGGATTGGCTAATTTGAACACATCAAACATGCCAGATTTTAACAGCAGGATGATTTCCTTAGAATCGACCTCAGCGTTGAAATCGCCCATTAAAATAAACGGATTGCCCTGAGTGGTTTCTTGAACGAAATCTATGGTTTTTTTAGCTTCGGAAAGACGCCAGTTCACTCCTTTACGAATCTTTTTTAAAGCCTCTTTCAACTCTTTTTCGCTTACTTCTCCTTTCTGGTAAAGCTGTTTGGCTCTGGCTATGATATCGGGTGAATCGGGAACGGAGGCATGCCAGTGAGTGGCAAATACATAAACCGGCCGATGGTTAACCAGGATTTTCACCGCCAGAATTTGTGTCGCGTCAGAAAAATGGAATGAGGCCCACTTACCCACGTAACCCCCGGAAAGCTGTTTGCGACCAACAAAATTAGGCTGCCAGATTTCTTTTACCAGAATGGCATCCCCTTCTCGAAGATTCCAGGGTAAACCGATGGGTCCCAGTCGAACTCCTCCAATTCCAAGGTGGGAGAAAATCCGATATCCTGGCAGGTCGTGTTTCAGTTTTTTAACGTACTCGGGCAATTTATTGACTTCGTGCATGCCTATCACATCAGGATCGAGTTGTTTGATCTGAGTAATCAGGGCCTGATACCTTTTCTCCCGTACACTTTCCGGTTCATATTCTCCCATTTTGATTTTACCCTTATAATCGAGACCGGACCACACGTTAATATCCAGTATCCGTAAAATGATGGTTCCGGTAGAATCCTGACACCAGAGATTTGAATTGGAAAAATATGAGAGACTAAAAAATAATATTATGACTGTATTTATAAATTTTTGTCGTATCCACATATTTTTAATTTGATAAAATCAAATTAAATTATCAATAAAAATAAAAGGTTTTTAGCCATGAATGTTCACAGGTTGACACGTTTCTCATTTTCTTTCTTCCCTTGAAAAGCTTTGTTCTTTAAATATTGCACAACCAGACTGGCATTTTGCCTGGCTGAAACCACACAATCTCCCACTGAAATGCCACCACGGAAATTACCAAAAATAAACAAGCCCGGATGTGTGTGTTCGAATTCGGTAATAGCGTCGATTATTTGCTGATGCCCCAATTCATATTGAGGGATGGCCCGTTTCCACCGTTTTATTTTTATTAAATCTGGCTGGCCTCTGAGTCGCATGATTTGAGCCAGGTCAGAAAGGACCATTTGAATCAACTCATGATCGTCTCGTTCCACCAGCTCCGGTTGGCGCATGCCTCCAACAAAGGTAGTTAGGGCTATTCCACTAACCGGCGCACGCTCTGGAAAAATAGTGGAGCTCCAGATCGTTCCCAGGATATGTCTTTTTTCAACTTCAGGTATAAGGAAACCGAAGCCATCCAGTGGCCGGCATTCAACAGGCTTTTTGAAACCCATAAATACCACCGCCACCGGCGCATAAGTGATTTTTTTTAAATGATCTGCAAGGCTGGTGTCCAGAGATTTTACATATTGAGCGGTGATATAAGCAGGGGTAGTAAAAATTACACTACTTGTCAGAACCTTTTTTGTTTCTGAACGCTGAGTATATTCGATTTCATAGAATCCGCCGGCTGAATTCTTATGCAGTCGCTTCACCTCAACTGAAGTCTCAATGACATCGGTTAACTGTCTCTGTAAAGCGGCAGGCAGGGTCGCCATGCCCTTTAAAAAAGAAAAGAGGCGTGCCCGGGTTTTATCTATTTCTTTGCGTTTTTTGCGCTGCTTGGCACCTTTAATGGCTCCCTTGATCAAACTTCCATAATTTTTTTCAAGAGCATAAATTTTTGGTACAGCACTGCGAACACTCAGTCTTGTTGGGTTTCCGGCATAAACCCCGGCAATAAATGGATTGATGGCGTAATTGAGAAATTCCTCTCCCAGGCGTCGTACAACAAATTCAGCAATGCTTTCTTCTTTTTCATCGGAAGGAGCTTTGATAAATGGCTCCACCAGTAATCGCATTTTTGCTTTAAAGGAAAATAAACGCGAATGAATAAATTGAAATGGATTCAGGGGCAGGGGATGGAGTTGCCCGTCCTTCAAAACATAGCGACGATTGGCTTTTTTATTGGCATAGACTCGCTCTTCTACGATGCCTAATTCTTCAATTAATTTACCGATGACCGGAGAAGTCTCCAGAGTACTGTTAGGTCCATAATCGATTAAAAAGCCATCTACTTGCTCGGTCTGTATGACGCCACCCGTTTGCGAAGCTTTTTCCAGAAGTAAAATGTTTAAGCCCCGGGACTTTAAAAAATAAGCCAGAGATAACCCAGAAATTCCTCCACCCAGAATGACCGCATCTTTGCTCATTTACCCAGAATAAAATTTATCCTGCATTATTCTAAAACTTTATCGAAAAGAATATCAGTTTGCAATATAAATATAACTTCATAATTCTAAAAAGGATTAATGGAGTACTGGATGATTGGATTAATGAAAAAGTTTTTTAACCACTCCAGTAATCCATCAATGGGCCTTTGTTCATCATGTATTTTTCACCCCAATTCCCTCCCAGCAGATGGCTTCGGTGATAAACTCACACTGATGACACCTCACACTGCGTTCTTCTGGATTGTATCGAGATAATTCCTCTACAGGTTTGCCGTAATTTTCACCGTTTGGTAAGATAATTTGGGAGGCCGTTACTTCGGCCAGTGCTTCAATAAATTTGGGATGGTCATTGAGCCCTTCAGTCACAACATAATGACGGATGCCATACTGCATAACTTCTTCTCGAATTTCAATATCCAGCTCAAACAGAGTTTCGATGTGATCGCTTACGAAAGCCACCGGGATCACCACAACAGCCCTTACACCCTGTTCCGCTAATTCTTTGATCTTGTCCTGTGTACTCGGCGTTAACCACCGGGCTGGTCCGACTTTGCTTTGAAAGGAGACATGGAATGGATGATCGTAATTACGGTACTTCATCACCTGATCCACCGTGCTGTGAATGAGACAGCAATAGGGGTCACGGCGTTCCTTCATCTCCCGTAAGGGGGTCCCGTGCGCACTGAAAATAAGATGTACCTGATTGCGGATTTCCGACGGCAATTTTTGCAGGGCTTCATCGATCCGTTCACTGATCGCCTGAATGTAAGCAGGATGGGTTGCGTATTCAAATACATAAGTGGTGGGCCAGGCGGGAATTTCGGCATTTTTCTCGAGAGTCCACCAGTAGAGCAAGGAGGACCCGGTGGTGGTTTTTGAATAATGGGGGAATAATGGTAAAAGCACCACCTGATCGACGCCATCGGCTTGCATCTGTCGGGCCGCGTCTTCAGAAAGGGGATGCCAGTAGCGCATGGCTATGTACACTTTAAAAGCTATGTTGTGGTGTCCAAATTTCCGATTTAAACGGGATTCAAGAAGCCTGGCTTGTTCACGGGTAATTTTGTTGAGTGGCGAACCCCCGCCGATTTCTTCATAATCACGCCCCACTTTTTTAGAACGTGTGGAAGCAATGAAGCGCGAAAGCCAGTGACGAAATATGCCTTTCAACGGCATATCGATGATGGCGGGATCCATAAACAAATTGTATAAAAACGGTTCCACATCTTCCACCTTTTCGGGACCGCCAAGATTTAACAACACCACACCAACTGTGTGCCCTTCCTGTACCTTTAATGGTGCGGATGAATAGTAGTTTCCGCGGATCAGGCGTTCATCAAATCTATATTGTTGTAAAAATTGACGGGCATTCATAGTTCTCCTTTTTTATAATTTAGCAAGATCACGAAGGAATTTCATAACGATTTTCGAAAATTAAAAACATTAGTCCGAACAGCTTGTTATTCTCTTTTTTCTTCGATTAGTATATGATTTTTCGGGTTAAATGGTTCTTGAGTACAACGGTTTATTCTGCTCTTGATCCTGTTTTAAATACCGGTCAAAAACCATGGCAATATTACGAATGAGTAAGCGCCCCATTTCAGTTACCTTTATGGTATGGTCTGAGTACTGAACGAGTCCATCCTTGACAAATCGTTCCAGCCCAGTTAAGGCATCTTCAAAATAACTGTCAAAATTTATCTGGAATTTCTCTTCCACGCGTTTTTTATTCAGTTCAAAATCGCACATAAGTCGCATGATCACATAACGCCGAAGCTGATCATCTCGATTCAACCGGATGCCACGCTGGGTCGCCAGTCGTCCCTGGTTCAGTGCTTCGTAGTACTCGGGAAGGTATTTAAAATTTTGCGCATAAGAATTCTTCAACTGACTGATGCTGGACATACCCAGGGCGAGGAGATCACAACCCCATCTGGTGGAGTAGCCCTGAAAGTTGCGGTACAAAGTTTTTTCATAAAAAGCCCGGGTCAGGGAGTCCTCTGGCCTGGCAAAATGATCCATGCCGATATAAACATAACCGGAAGAGGTCAAAGTTTCGATGGTGTTTTTTAGAATTTTCAATTTTTCTAAAGGTCCTGGCAGTGTTTTTTCATCGATGATTCTTTGATGCTTTTTTAGCCAGGGGACATGGGCATAATTGAACACGGCCAGCCGATCTGGAGCAATTTCCAGAATACGTTCCAGGGTTCTTTGAAATGATTGCAGGGTCTGGTAAGGCAACCCGTAAATTAAATCCA
>CAZMEG010000091.1:0-4969 GCA_964565205.1 uncultured Cytophagia bacterium | reverse complement strand
AATCCAGATTGATGCTTTCAAAATTTCTTGCGCGCAACCCATCAAAGGCCCAGCGGGTTAATAATTCCGATTGCATCCGGTTCACAGCTTCTTGAACTCTGGGATCAAAATCCTGCACCCCCATGCTGGCGCGATTAAAACCCACCTCCTGCAGGGCATCCAGGTGCTCTTCGGTAAGACCGCGCGGATCAATTTCCACAGCAATTTCTGCATCTGGATAAAAATCAAAATGCTCACGAATGGCCCCGAACAGACGCCGTATTTGATCAGGGTCCAGGTAGGTTGGTGTACCCCCGCCCCAGTGCAACTGGGCTACTTTACGCCCTGGCTTAATTTTCTGTCTAAATAATTTTATTTCTTTGATTAAATAATCAATGTATTCATCAATGCGGTGACGGTTGCGAGTGATGATCATAGTACAGCCGCAAAAGTAACATAGTGTGTCACAAAACGGTAAATGAAAATATAAAGACAAATCTGCTGCCGGTTCTGAATTGGAGTTTTCCAGTTCCAGTTCAAAATCTTCTGCGGTAAATTGCGTGGTAAAATGTGGTGCCGTAGGATAACTGGTATATCTTGGACCTGGCTGATCATATCGTTGCAACATTTCCAGGTCGACCCGTAGGGTTTCTGTTGTGTGATTATTATTATTTGAATTGTTCATAAACTTTATCCAAAAGAAATTGGGTTATCAGTATAGAGTTTTGTGCTTTCTTCTTTAACGAAATCAACCATGGCTTTGGCGTGCATTACTGGAGTTTGAGGTAGAATCCCATGACCCAGATTAAAAATGTGTCCTTTCCGTGATCCCGCTTTCTTCAATACCTTGACGACCTCTTCGCGAATTTTGTGCACCGGTGCAAACAATGCACACGGATCTAAATTCCCCTGCAAAGCAATCCTGCCGTTGACATTTTTACGAATTTCGCCAAGGTCATCCGTCCAGGAGATGCTTAAAACATCGATGCCAATTTCGGCCAGAATCTCATACGAATGAGCGGCTCCGCGTGCAAATAAAATCACCGGGACCTCATAACTGGCTTTTATACTCTGTATTATTGAATACAAAAAAGGTAAAGAAAATTCACGAAAATCTTCTGGAGTGAGAACTCCAGCCCAGCTATCAAAAATTTGCACCACATCGGCACCAGCATCAATTTGTCCTTTAAGAAATTCTGTTACGGCACGAGATAATTTATGTAAAAGCTTTCTTAACAATTCTGGATCTGCATATCTGAGGCTTTTAATACGAGCAAAGTTTTTGCTGGCGTGACCTTCTACCATATAAGCCGCCAGTGTCCAGGGAGCCCCGGCAAAACCTATGAGCGGTATTCTTCCGTTGAGTTCCTGTTTGACCAGTTGAATAGCCTGAAACACGAAATCCAGGTTTTCCTGTACACCTGTGGATGGTAGTCGGTCAAATTCAGAACTTGAATGCAACGGTTTTTCAAAAACGGGACCATGTCCTTCCACAAATTTTAATTTCATACCCAGGGCTTCCGGTACTACCAGAATGTCGGAAAAAATGATGGCGGCATCCACGTCTAAAATATCCACCGGTTGCAAAGTGATTTTAGTGGCCAGCTCAGGTGTGTGAACCATGGTGTGAAAGTCATATCTGGCCCGGATTTTTTGATATTCCGGTAGATAGCGCCCGGCCTGGCGCATGATCCAGATCGGTGTCCGTGGCACAAATTGTTTCCGACAGGCCCTTAAAAGCAGATCATTTTTCAAGTTTCTGTTCATGTAAAATTCTCCACGATTGAATTTACCAGTTCCATACTCGTAGATCTATCGGGAATAATGTGTACCGGTAGTTGAAGCTTTTCTAACGCCTGCGCAGTAACCGACCCGATGGCAGCCAGTCGACATCCCTGTCCTAACCAGGCCTTGATTTTCCTCAGGTCTATCAATGCAACAAAATTTTTTACCGTGGAGGGACTGGTAAATGTGATGACATCCGGAACATTGCCATTGAGTTCATCCAGACAAATGGAAAGCTCCTTCTCATCAGGAGCAACGGTTTTATATACGGGTACCACATCAACCATGGCGCCCTGTTTTTTTAGAGCTTCTTTTAATAATGCACGACCTTCCTGTGCCGAAGGGATTAAAACTCGCACATTTTTCATGTTTAGCCTGGCAAATTCATTAATCAGGCCTTCTGATTGAAATTGCTCAGGAACAAGTGTCACAGGTAGCTGCCAACTTTGTAAGACCTCGGCCGTTTTAGCACCCACGACGGCAATATTTTTCGTCTGCAAATTCTGAATGTCTTTTCCAAGAGCTTTAACGCGCTCTAAAAATTTATTTACCCCATTGGTTGAGGTGAAAATTAGCCAGTGGTAACTTTCCAGCCGATGAATAGCTTCATCACATGCCTGCCAGGACTCAGGAGGGTCAATTCTAATGCACGGAATGTGTATCACCTTTGCACCGTGTTTTTCCAGTAGATGGCATAATTCATCGGCCTGTTCTCGGGCTCGAGTTACTATCACAGTCTTGCCGGTTAATTTCTTTTCAGTCAAATTTTTAATATTTCTTGCATTATTCATAAATTTTATTGTCAATTTAACTGGTCAATCACATTCAAAATTTATTTAATTTTCAAACGATTTTTAAAATTAAGGGCCAATTGTTCCGCCATTTGAACAGCCTCTTCAACTTTCCCGCTTATTTTTTCTCGTAAAAATATCTGACCCTGGGGATCGGACATAAACATATAAATGGCTGCCTGCTCATTTTGTATTTGACACAGAGCGGCAAAAGGGGTGTGACACCCCCCACCCATGACGGTCAAAGCATGACGCTCGACCTGGACAGCCATCGCAGTTAAGGGATCATGGATTGGCTTCATAAGTTCCCTGATGGAGGTATCCTCGGCACGTATTTCAATGGCCAGGGCGCCCTGACCGGGGGCTGGAAGCATAATCTCATACTGAAGATATTCCTGCACCCGACTTAACCAGCCCATACGCGCCAGTCCCGCCGCCGCCAGAACAACCGCATCGTAATCACCTTTTTCTACCTTGCGTAAACGCGTATCAAGGTTCCCACGGATATCAACAATATTTAAGTCCGGTCGAAAAGCCAGTAATTGAGCCTTGCGACGCAGGCTACTGGTTCCGACCCTTATTCCAGCGGGTAATTCGTTCAGATTTTTATTTAAAGGGGTAATCAAAACGTCGTGGGGATCCGCTCTTCGGGGAATAGCCCCGATGGTGAGTCCGGCAGGCAATTCTGTGGGCAGGTCCTTCATACTGTGAACCGCCAGATCAATCTCACCGGAAAGCAGCATCTCCTCAATTTCCTTGACAAAAACGCCTTTTCCTTCGATTTTATCCAGAGAAGTTTGTAAGAAACGATCCCCTTTGGTGACCACCTCCACAATGGCTGTCTTAAGCTGTGGATGAAATCGTTTTAATTGCTCGATGACCCATTCGGTTTGTACTATGGCCAGGGCACTGCGTCTTGTACCTACGCGGATGATTTTGTTTAATGTGTATTCCATTTCAGTTTACCTGTTTTTGTGATTCAATCGTTTCATCCAGCCCAAATAGTCGACGCAGCGAAGCAGCATAAAGCTGACTGTTACCCTGTTCAGCTTCCTGGCGCAGACTCTTGATGGGATGATGCAGGAGTTTATTAATAATTCTCCGAGTTAGATCTTCTACCAGTTGCACATCATGTTGAGTAAGATTCTTTTCAAAACGATGTAAAGCCCGTTGCAATTCCTGCTCACGGATTTGTTCAGCCCGTTGGCGCAATTCTGTAATGACAGGTTTCACCTCAAGAGAATGGTACCAGGCCAGAAAAGAAGCTACTTCTTCGTTAATGATTTCTCGGACCCGGGTGATTTCCCTGCACCTTTGCTCCTGATTGGCCAAAATTTGGGGCTGTAACTGGTCGATATTAAAAAGTTGCACGTTTTCCAGTTTATCCACATCGGGTTCCACATCCCTTGGAACCGCAATATCGATGAGGGTGAGAGGATGGTGGGGCCGCGTTTGCATAATCATCTCTAATTGTGTGCGTGTTAAAATAAGATGAGGAGCTCCCGTACAACTGATTACCACATCGGCGCTTTTCAAACAGCCCTCCATCCGGTCGAAACCATACACCGGGATTCCATACTGGCGGCCAAATTCCAGAGCATGTTCCGGCGTCCGATTGACGATAGAGATTTGACGGCTACCCATCTTAATCAACGATCTTGCAGCCAGTAAATTCATCTTCCCCAGGCCAAGAAGTAAAATTTTTAAGGAAGAAATGTCAGGAAAAAGCCGCTTCACAAGATTTACTGCTGCCTGACTTACGGAAAGCGAATGGGTGCTGATTTCAGTTTCACTGCGCGCTCGCTTCCCTACTGTGAGCGCCATTCGAAATAAGGTCGATAAAATCGGGCCGCTGGCTTTATATTTTAAAGCTTCCTCAAGTGCTTCTTTCACCTGATGCTGAATCTGATTTTCACCCACCACCATTGAATTAATGCCACTGGCGACAGCAAAAAGATGTTCAACCGTGGTTAGGTCAGTCTTGAAATAGATATGGGACTCGAAATATTTTAGCTCAATTTCATGAAACTGGCAAAGAAACCTTTGAATGAAGGCTCTCGCCTCTTCTTTTTGCCGTGCAACACCGTATATTTCAACCCGATTACAGGTAGATAAAATAACAGCTTCACTCAGAGGATTGGAATCACCCCGCCCGGCCAGCAATTGACCGAATGCCTGTTGCAGTTTGAACTTTGGAAAGGCTAATTTTTCCCTTAATTCAACCGGGGCTGTTTTGTGATTTATGCCAACTAAGAGAATATGTTCAGGCATTGTCTCCTTCTAATTTTTTAAATTAGTGTGATATTTATCACAAATACTATGCCATTAATTTAAAAAGTTCATACCGCATTTATCATTTATTGTAACCTTATAATAATCAATAGGTAAAAAATGTTTTGGATGAACTGGGTGAG
>CAZMEG010000090.1:0-9916 GCA_964565205.1 uncultured Cytophagia bacterium | reverse complement strand
TCTTCCGTGTGCTCAAGTTCATGAATTCTCTGCTGTGCCAGTTTTGCCAGATCAGAATCGGGGTAATGTTGTACCAGCAATTTCCAGTTTTTTAAAGCTTCTTTTTGTTGACCCGTGGTAAATTGAAGCAAAGCCATATAATATAAGCCAAAAGGATGCGTGGGTTGCTTTTGTAACACCTCATTCAGCAATCTTTTGGCCTCATCAGGCTTATTGAGATTCATATAACTGATAGCCAGAGGCACCTTTCGATCTACCTCCTGAGGGTCAATTTGCAGGTACCGTTCATAATACTCTCTGGCTTTATCATAGCGATTAGCAATAAAGTACATCTGCGCCAGACTGTCCAGAGCCACCAGGTCGTTTGGATTATCCTGTAATTTTCCCTCGAGGCGCTGTAATGTTTTACGAACCTGTGCCATCACTGCCATGTTAGGCGCCCCCTGATCGGCGTTAGAGGCCTGTTGTGGAGGTTCTGGATTTTTATTCTGCATTAAGAGAAGCATCACAACCAGAACGAAAACGGGAATTAAAAGCAGGGGACCCCAGCTACCCAGCCAATTTCGTGTAGAGGGTGAAGAGGGTGTTTCTATGTCGTTGACTTCCTCGCGTGATCCGGGGCCCTCGACCGCCGTTCCACAGTTGTGGCAAAAACGAGCCTCGGGCTTTAAAGTGGCGCCACAGGACGGGCATTCATCTGTGGCGGTTATCTTAGTCCCACACTCGGGACAAAATTTAGCATCAACGGGTATATTTGATGAACAATTTGGACAATTCACTTTATTCTCTCACTTTTAATGATTAACAATTAAACTGAAAAATCTTTCCAGTACATCCACTTTATTTTTTTGATTTTTCTGGTGATAAATAAGTACAAGATTACGAATCATGCGAGCCAGAATGTCACGGGGCTTGGCAATGTTAAAATAAGACTCATTGTAAGTATAGCCCATGCGCTTTAAAAAATTAACACAGTCATTTTTTGAAAGTAGCTGTCCATAATTAAACGCATCAATATAGAACTCATCCCACTCACAATGAAACTTAAGCATGAAATGTCCCGGTAAGCCTACCCCAAAAATAGGTAAATCTAAACGATCGGCAATGAAAAGATATAATGCTGAAAGACTTATAGGTATCCCTAATTTCCGATCCAAAACACGGTTGATATAACTGTTTTGTGGATCGTAATAAGATTCTACATTGCCTCGAAAACCCTGTTCGTAAAATAAATACTGGTTAATCACATGCACCATTCGACGCACATCCCGAATTTCAAATATTCGACCATGAATCTCTTCGGCCATTTCATCAATTTGTTGTTTGTAGGCCTGGACATCAAGATTGGGGTATTCAAATTGCGCAAGCAAAAAGGCCCCTTCTTCCAGATCGAACACTTTGGCCTGGGACAGCTTGCGAAATTCATCTGTCAGTTTTTCCAGGCGAATTTCTTCCAGGATTTTCCAGGCTTCAATGCGTATTCGACCTTCGTAATCCTTGTGAACCACATCGCGCAAATAATCGGAGGCCATCTCACCAAAATCGAGCAATTTTTCCCGGGCAATATTTCGAATATTTTGATCTTCGTCCCCCAGCAAGGTAATTAAGGCTTTTATTTCACGCTCTTTTGTAATCATAACCCCCACCTTATTTTATAATTAATTTTCACGCCATTTCTTAAAATAATTTATATCAAATCGATTTTCAGTGCCATTAAGTAACCTGCGGATATTAGAACGATGCGTATAGATAATCAGAGCACCAATTAATAAACTTAAAAAGAACAACGGATACGAAATCGGAATATCAAATATATAATGTAGCAATACCAGCACCAGGGGAAAAGACGCCGAAGCTGTCATCGACCCTACCGACACATAACGGGTAATTAAAACGGTCAGGAAAAAAATGCCAGCACAAATTAACGCAGCCCAGGGGTAAAGTGCGATCAGCATGCCCCCGGCCGTAGCTACACCTTTACCTCCACGAAAACCTGCAAAGACCGTCCAGATGTGACCACAGATGGCTGCCAGCCCTGCCATAATTTGCACCAGGGAAGAATCCAGATTAACTGGATCGATTCGGAGTTTGGCAATTACCAGAGTGGCAAAAATTCCCTTACCTACATCTACAACCATGACCACCAAGGCAGGTTTCCAGCCCAGCACGCGTAAAGTGTTGGTTGCCCCGGCGTTCTTACTGCCGTAATCTCGAATATCAATACCCTTCAACAGTTTACCGACTATAATACTGGTTGGAATTGAACCAGCAAGATAAGAAAGCAATACAATGAGCAATAAGGACATCATGACCAACTCTTTCTCTCTATTCGCCCAGAAAAGCTATACCAATTGCCCCCGGGCCCGCATGAGCTCCCAGGGCCGGTGAAACATTCACCAGCATCACATCTTTTAATTCAAACTGGCGTTTGATTTGTTGGGCTACCCATCCGGCCAGTTGAGGCACGTTGGCATGCCCCACGGCAAAACGCAACTTTCGTTTGCCCATAGCTTCCTTACAGACCAATTCAAGAGTTTTTTTGAGTCGAGTTTTCTGACCACCGAAAATCTTGGCGATAGTCTGGGCTCGACCCTCGGTGTCTATGGTTAAAATTGGCCGCAGATTAAGCAGTTTGGCTAAAAGCCCCCTGGATCTGCTAACTCGACCTCCCCGAATGAGATATTCCATCGTATCGATGCTAACAAATAATCGCACATTTTGTATGGCCCATTGCACCCGATCCAGTACTTCGTCTATTTTACCTCCCTCATCAATGGCCTGCGCCGCCTCGGCCACGATTAAACCCAGAGCCACGCTGGCATTTTTGCTGTCTATGACGTGTACCTCCGTCCCTTCGATATAATTTGCGGCCGTCTTCGCAGCTTGCAGCGTTCCGCTTAATGCACCTGAAAGATGAATAGACACAACATGGCGGTAGTGGTTTTTCAAAATATCATATACCTTCCTGTAATCGGCGGGACTTGGCTGTGAAGTGGTCGGATAGGTTGAATTTTCCAGAAGATAATAAAATTCTTTAGGTGTAATCGTGATTTTGTCTATGTAGCGTTCATGACCAAAACAAATCTGCAAGGGTACCATTTGAATGCTATGGCGAATCACAAACTCAGGTGGCAAATCACAGGACGTATCGGTTACCAGAGCGATGTCGGCTACTTTTGTTTCACCATAGGCAGCCGAGTGCTGACGGCGCATATCATCGTATTTAGTATAGGTAACATTCCCATATTTACTGGCAATTTGAAAAACTCGCTGAGGTTCATTGGTGTGAACATGAATCCGAACCTTTTTATTGGAACCGGCCACAATGAGCGAATCGCCCAGATTTCGGACTTCCTCTCGCAATTTACTCCGGTCCACTTTCTCACCTATCACAAGACATTCCGTACAAAATTGGAAGGTAATATTCTGTGGCGCATTTTCAACTCTGGCCTTTTCAGATCGTTTTTGACCATCCACGCCTACCATGCGTTCAATTTTACCGGATTCTAAATAATTCCAGATGCCTTCCAGCATATTAACAAATCCTTGAGCGCCCGCATCTACCACTCCGGCTCTGGCCAGTAATTTTAATTTTGTGGGGGTTTCACTAAGAGAGCGCCGGGCAGCCTTCAAACCATCGTGTAATAGATGGAAAAAATCCGGCTTTTTGACACACTGAGTTTTTATATGTTCTGCCCAATCATGAATCACCGTAAGAATGGTACCTTCCCTGGGCTCGGTGATGGCCTCATAAGCATACTGTCGAGCTTTCTCAACGGCTTCGGCAAAATGTTTGGCCGTTATTTTAATTTTTCCGGAAAAACTTTCTGCCAATCCCTGAAAAAATTGAGCGAGGATGGCACCAGAATTACCCCGGGCACCCATGAGGGCCGATTCCGCTACACATTGACTGACCACCGAAATACTGCGGTCATGGCAACTGATCACACCTTCGGCGACGTTTTGCAACGTGAGCGCCATATTGGTGCCGGTATCACTATCTGGCACAGGAAATACATTGATCCGGTTAAGATTCTCCTGCATCTGGATGACCCTCCTGGCCCCGGCAATGATTCCCTGTTTTAGCCTTTTCCCATCAAGGTAGCGTATTTTCATAGATGCGATAAATCCTTGAAAAATTAATTTTAACTGATTTCAATTTAATTTCATAAATGTTAAAAGTCAAGAAAAATGTCTTCTGTGGGGGTAACACCTCAGTTACTGTGAGATTGCACACCACTCGCTCATTTGCTTAATTAAATATGAAACCTGTTTTTCAATTGAAAGTTATATTACAAAGATTTAAACAAAAATTTAATAAAACTAACAAACGGGGTTACACGATGGCACGATTCTTAAAATTTTTTATTCTTTTTGCTTCCTTTTTCACCTATCAATCCATTACCTTTTCACAAACCGCCGATGAACTGAACAAGCAGGCCATGGATTTATTCCTGCACGGCAAAATGCAAGAAGCCATTGACAAACTTCACGAGGCTTTAAAAAAAGATTCCACCCATGTGAGTGCTCATATTAACCTTGGTTATATTCATTATTTTAATGGTAAAAATGACGAAGCCATCGCTGAATACAAAAAGGCTTTACACTTTGATCCGCAAAATGCACTGGCTCATAACTATCTGGCTAATGCTTACTTTGCCGTAAATAATTACAAAGAATCGATCAAAGAATATCAACAGGCCATAAAGTACAATCCTAAATATCCGCAGGCTTACAATAATCTGGCTTACTGTCTGTTCACTATCGGTCTTTATGACCTGGCCATCAAGGAAGCTCAAAAGGCCATCGAATTAAATCCGAAATACGCCACAGCTTATGTAAATTTAGGACAGGCTTATCATGCCAAAGGTATGTATGATGAGGCCGAAACACAATTTAAAAAAGCCCTCGAAATCGATTCCACGCTGGTGATTGCTCACAACAATCTCGGTGTGACCTATCGGGTAAAGGGCATGCTGGACGAAGCCATCAAAGAACATCTCAAATGTATTGAATTAGATTCGTTGAATGCCCAATCCTATAATAACCTTGGCCTTTGTTATTTTGAAAAAGGCGAAACCGACAAAGCCATTCAAGTCTTTAACAAGGCGCTACAAATTGCCCCCAATTACGCTATTGTTCACAATAATATTGCTTATGCTTACTACGATGCGCTCAATTACAGTATGGCCATGCAACATGCCAAAGCGGCTGAACGACTGGGGATTAAGGTGAATGAAGAATTTATGGATAACTTAATCAAAGCCCTGGACCCGCAATATATGCGCGCGCGTCACATTCTGGTTAAAACGCAGGCTGAAGCCGAGCAGATTCTGGCTCAACTGAAGCGGGGCGCCAGTTTTAAAAAACTGGCCGAAAGCAAATCTCTGGATCAAGCTACTGCCTCCCGCGGAGGCGACTTTGGCTATTTTAAAAAGGGCGATTTAAGACCCGAATTCGAGCGCATCATTGCCTCTCTTAAAGTGGGGGAAATTAGTAAGGTAATTAAGACGGACCTGGGATATCATATCTTTCAAAGATTGAACTAACTGAGAATAACCCTAAGTAATTTCGTGCCTAAATATGCCTTAAGCGGCTGGTGGTAAATTATCTGACCGATTATTTGTGGGTTCAAGAGGTGGCAAGCCCCATTTTTTTCTGGCTCTATCGCACAATTCATTGCGAGTACCATCTTCCCGGGATACTTTAAATTCTCGACAAACCGAGGCCCGTAACTCATAAATCTTACATGAGGACAGGGATTCTGCTTTTCTTGCCCGGGCCTTACTTTTAAATTCAGATTGCTCCAGAATCACGTTTGCCATTTTCAAAACACCCCTCAGTGAATCGAATGTACTTGAGGTTGCATATTCATTTTTTCCAGTGCCAGCTTAAGCCTGGCTTTTTGTTTAAACCATTTCCACTCCAGAAATCCCACGAGACCTGCAATTAAAATGCCACCCAGGATATCCACAAAATAGTGCTGCTTGGTAGTTAACGTGGAAAGGCAGATAGCTGCCCCCCAAAAGATGAATATTTTAAATAAAAAAGAATTAACGGAATGCATACTCCAAACAGAGACAGCCGTCATGGCAACATGTAAACTGGGAAAGCAATTGCCAGGTTTATCAACGGTGGCAATAAAATGCAAAATCAATTTTAAATAGCCATTTTCAACTATTGAATATTCCGGTCGTGGATAAACCGTAGGATACAATAAAAAAAACAAACCACAGGCGATCAAAACCCCAAAAGCTCTTCGGGTAAAACTATAAATCTCCAGTGGCGTTTTTAATAAAATGATTACGATTGCAATGAGAAAATAACAGGATACATAGATGACGAAAGTCCAGGGTAGAAAAGGTAAGCTTTGATCTATTTTCAAAGTAACCATTTGTCTTGGTGGAAATAAGGGATAAAAATTCGGATAGACATAAAAGATGTAATAGGCTATAAAAAATAATCCTATAAACAAAAATTTTTCCTTCCAGTTGACCATTGAATCGCCTCAATTTTAAAAAAAATAACTAAAATGGAAAATATCAAGTTCCGTATTTAGTTTAAAAATCAAAAAATCGTAAATCGAAATCTTGGTGGGAAAAATCGCGCCCCCAGGTTAATAGGTATATAGGTAAATATGTAGTGTATTCTTTCCAGAATGTGTTCAATAGAATGTCTCTTGCTCAGTTAGTTTTAAAAAATCCAAAATAAGGCTTGCATTTGATAATAAGTTATCGTATCTTGCACCTGTAATTAACATGTACCCTGTTTTTTACGCTTCAAGTTTTGGTTGTTTACGCTCTTTGACAAGGCGACACAACAAAACAAATAAAGAGTCGTGGAGAATGGTACTTGTGATTCATTCAAAACGACTTTTTTTGTTTGAAGAGCGGAAAGCAGCATGGTACTCAAAGAGTCACTTTTAAATCAAAGGATACGTTCAATGAAAAAAGGAACGGTCAAATGGTTTAATGGAGCCAAGGGTTATGGTTTCATCACCACAGAAGAAGGGCAAGATGTTTTTGTGCATTATAACTCCATTCTGGGTGATGGCTATAAATCGCTGAATGAAGGCGATGAGGTTCAGTTTGAGATTGAACAGGGCCCCAAAGGTCTCCAGGCAACCAATGTATCAAGAGTGTGATCCACTCGATAATTTGAATAACCCCCGAGTCTCAATGGTCGGGGGTTTTATTTTATTATTTCCGAACCAGGAAAATTTATGCAATGAATGAAAGAACAAATTTATGGAAAAAATTCAAACCTTGCAGGAGTCAAAAGCTACGACTACTGTTACAAATTGGCGTAAAATCATAACCAAATATCAACAGCCCCAAAACGGTAAAGCCCTATGGCAAATGATTAATTCAATCATCCCCTATTTTTTAATTTTATATTTGATGTATCGTGTCCAGGATATTTCTTACTGGTTTCTTTTACCTCTGGCGATTTTAGGAGCTGGATTTCTCACCCGTATCTTTATCATCTGTCATGACTGTGGGCACAATAATTTCTTTAAATCAAAAAAAGCCAATAATATCGTGGGCTGGTTCACCGGACTCATGACTTTTACTCCGTTCAATCAGTGGCGCCATGACCACGCGGTTCATCATGCTACTTCAGGTGATCTGGATCGGCGTGGTGTAGGTGAAATCTGGACCATGACCGTGAAAGAATACGAAGCTTCCTCCTTTTGGCGGCGACTGCAATATCGAATCTACCGAAATCCTTTTATACTATTTGGAGTGGGAGCCTGGTACTATTTTTTAGTGAGAAATCGCTTCAGCACAAAATCAACCAGTAAAGCAGCCCGACGGAGCGTTTTTATTACAAACCTGATCATGGTTCTGTTGCTAATTGGTGTCTATTTTACCATTGGATTCAGTAAATTTATATTAATCTTAGGACCGATTTTTATCATTGCCCTGGGGGCAGGTGTCTGGCTTTTTTATGTACAGCATCAATTTGAAGACACTTACTGGACCCATCATGACCAATGGGATTATTTCATGGCCGCTTTACAGGGTAGTTCCTATTATCAAATGCCCGGAATATTACAATGGTTTACCGGGAACATTGGATTCCATCACATTCATCATCTCAGTCCACGCATCCCAAACTATCGTCTGGCGAAGTGTCACCATGAAAACGAGATATTCAGACAAATTAAACCGGTCACCTTGCGTTCAAGTTTGAAAGCCCTCAAATTTCGTCTGTGGGATGAAGAGCAATTTAAACTGGTGGGATTTAAACATCTTAAATCAAAAGGCTACACCATGGCTTAATGGAGTCTTGCATTGATAGAAATAATAGCATATAAAAATGGAGGAACATTAAATGAACATGTATATTGGCAACCTGGATTACAGCGTTACAGAAGAGGATTTGAAAGAGCTGTTCTCAGAATTTGGCGAAGTAGCCAGCGTCAACGTGATCATGGACAGATATTCCAATCAGTCGAAAGGATTTGCTTTTATCGAAATGCCCAACAATTCGGAAGCGGATAAAGCCATTAAAGCCCTTAATGGCAGCAGCTTCAAAGGACGTAACATTAAAGTAAATCAAGCAGAAGACCGGCGTAAACGCCGTTCGCGCAAGCGGAGATACTAACCTGCATCTACACATAATCTTTGGTGAATGGAGGTTTATTTTTCAGAATAACTGTTTTATTCCTAATGGATTAATGGAGTACTGGAATGTGGAGCATTGATTACTTCAATAGTTTTTAGCAAGTCCTGGTTACTGCTACTGCCCACTGCCCACTTTAAAATATTCTTACTTTTTGTATAAGAGCAGTTGTATGATTTATACTTGTTTTAAAATGTCCTTCCTTACTACTCCGTGCTGAAAACACGCACGTACAAGCTTTAGTCGAAACCTTTACATTCCTCTCTCCCACCCCTGGATTCCCGCTTAAGGCGTTCGGGAATGACAACCTACTAAACTTACATCAATTTTTACCGCAAAAGAATCATTTTTCGACTGTGGACGAAATCTCCCGCTTGTAAGCGATAGATATAAACTCCACTGGGCATATCATGTCCGTTGCTGTCTTTCGCATCCCAGGTAACCGAATACATTCCCGCTTCTTCTTTTTCGTTCACGAGCATCCGAATCAATTTGCCAAGAATATCAAGAATTTCAAGCTTAACCTTACTGACCTTCGGTAAAATGTATGAGATTTTTGTAAATGGATTAAAGGGATTGGGGTAGTTTTGATATAAATGGAATTTCTTAGTTATTTTTTTATTTTCTTCAATATCTGTTACGTTTGAAAATGTAATATCTAAGGAACCACTGTTATTGACATTATCTACATCTACTAAGAAAGCGTGAAGTTTAGAGGGTTGACGATCTAAAATAATTGTATTAGGCGAGCCGGACTCAACAAACCAATGTCGTTTAGTATTGGCATCCCACAATATGCTATACTTGAATGGTTGTGGTTGAGCAGACCAAAGTTTGATACCTGAGCCTTTTACAGATACATTGTAAACACCGGCATTCAAGGTAATATTAGGTGTATCTGCTATGTCGGCTACTAAAGTACCCTTTAAACCATCCACATGTAATGTTTTGGATTCATTTGCTTTTAAAAATTTTATATCAATGCTTCCTTCATTATTAATACTATCAACATCGATTAAGAAAGCATGGAGTTTTGAGGGTTGTTGGTCTAAAACAATTTTTTGATTTTTCTGTGCCTCAATAAACCAATGCCGTTTATGCCTGCTCTCCCATAAAATAATATATTGAAATGGTTGTGGCTGCCCAAGCCTAAGTGTAATTCCGGGACCACTTATAGATACAGTGTAAATTCCTGAATCAAGTGTGATGTTAGGTGTAGCACTAATGTTTGCTACAACAGTACCTATGACACCATTAATATGAAGAGTTTGTCCGAGCAATTTATAAG
>CAZMEG010000089.1:0-9939 GCA_964565205.1 uncultured Cytophagia bacterium | reverse complement strand
CGAAATCTGGACAGATGAACGGCACCACTTAACAAATCACTCACGGCAGGTACGATTCGATGTCTGACACCGGCCTGTTTACAATAGTTTAATATCGCTTTCATTTCATCAGATGAAAACTGATTTCCTGTAATTAAAACTTCATCCACACGCAACAGTGGGGCAATTTCAGGAATCTCATCACAGGATCCCAGAACTTTCACACCATGTATAGTACGTCCATGCTTATCTTCGTCGTCGTCGATAAATCCCACCACATGATATTTACTGCGTCCATTTTTATTTAATTCACGGAGAAGCATTTCCCCTACATCTCCTGCCCCTATAATTAACACATTATGCTTTAAGGTATTATCGTTCCTGTAATTCTCGCTGAAAATTCGTAACATGACACGGGAGCCACCTATAAACAAAAAACATAACAACCAATCGATAAACAGGATAGATCTGGAATGACTGGATATACCCAAAATATAAATGGCTGCGATAAAAAGCACCGAACTTATGGTACAGGAATTAATGATCGAAAACAAATCATTAACACCTACATATTTCCAGAGATTTTTATAAAGACCAAAATAATAAAATGTTACAACTCTTATAATAAGGAGCAAAGGTAAACTCTTAATAAATACAAAATATTCATTTTTAGGCACGGACCATTCAAATCGCAATTGATAAGCCAAAAAATATGAAAAGAAAATAAGAAATAAATCCAGAGGTAAAAAGAAATTCCGATCTTTTGCTTCCCGCATCAATTGATCATGAATCATATTTGTAATTTTTTTAATCAGTACACCTGCCAGTATCTTTAAATCTTTACCCAGAAATTTGTTACGAACATATTGCAATTCTACTTTTATCTTTTCGGGCAATACAATCCTTCGATATTCCTCCTCGGTTATAGACGACTGGCTCAACCCATTTTTGCTATAAATGTCGATAAGATGATAAGGACCGAAAATACCCGGACGTACAGTTAATATTTCTTTTTGTTCTTTTGAATATTCTCTAACATATTCATACTTTTCTGGAAAAGGGCCCACAAAACTCAATTCACCTTTTAAAATATTCAAAAGTAATGGCCATCTCTCAACTTTAAGGACATTGAAGAATTTATTAAATAGTGTAAGAGATTGACTACCTTCTTTTCCATTCTGGGATATGGTACTATCTCCTGCACTAAAACGATATAAGTGAATGATCTTTTCTTTTCGACCGACCCGCTCCTCTTTAATAACGACCGAACCTTTTGATCGAATTTTTAATATTAACCAAATTATTGGGAAAAAGGGTAATAAAATGAGTAACCCTATTAGAGCTATAATAATATCAATGGTACGTTTAAGCATTCAACAAGCCCCCAACATTTTTAAGCATTGTTATTTTATTTGCCAAGCACTACTCCTTCGGTCAATTTGTGGACTTGTAAAAATTCAGACCAGGAAGTTTCATGACTTCCTTCGAAATTTAAACGTCGCAAATTCAGCAATTCATTTTGGCCCGTTGCTACAAGAATTCCATCCGATACCGAAATAACTTGACCGGGCTTAGTGCTTTTCGTAAGACTGTTTTTGCCATCAATCGGGAAGTGGGCTATTTGTGCTTCCCAAATAAATAATTTTTTTCCCTGATAATAGGTAAATGCCCCTGGATATGGGTGGGTAAGTGCACGAACCCAGTTAAACAATTCAAGGGCCGATTTATTCCAATCGATTAAACCATCTTCTGGGGTGCGTTTGGGCATTACACTGGCTTCGTTTTCATTTTGCGGTTTACGTGGTATTTCTCCACGCTCAAGGTATGGTAGTATCTCGCTTATCATTTCTCTACCAGCAGCAGCCACTTTATCATAAAGGGTCTTGCAGGTATCCGACAGCGTAATTGGAATCGCTCGTTGCAGAATAATATCCCCTGAATCGACCCCTTCATCAAGCCATATCATGGTATTTCCAGTCATTTTTTCATTGTTTATAATAGCCCAATTTACCGGTGCCCGACCGCGATATTTCGGCAATAAAGACGCATGCATACCAATACAACCATATTTAGGAATAGATAGAACTTCAGCGCTAACTAACCTGGTCCAGCCAATTACAAAAATAACATCCGGTGCAAGTTTTCTTAAAAGGGCCACTGTTTCGGGATCGTTCGTGCTCTTTACTTTATAAAGCGGAATATTATAAGATTGGGAAATATCTTCAAATGATACGGCTCCAGAAGTTTTCGCTGCAATTTCGTCAATAAAAGTTAGAATGGCGACCACATTACCACCGGCCTGGAGTAACTCCAGCAAGCATTCTTTACCTTCCTGGACACAGCCTACAAATACTATCCTGCATCTATTTTGCATGGGAGTAATCAACCTGGCTCATCGAATGATGTTACGAATTAGCTGGAAAGCTTCAGCAGCCTGCACACCTACACGGGTCCCCCAATCTTTTGCACGTATTTCAATACCCTGAAGAGAGCGAGGGTGCGGATATTCTCGAAGTTCCGAAGTATATTGTTGAAAGGCCTCCAATTTCAATTTAAGGGTCTTCGTAACATCAAAAAACGTATTGGGATTGAATCTGGCATAAAAATCGGAATAAGCCCATTCTGTTGAAGAAATAGTTTCATAAGTATAGACCGTCACCACCTGGTTAGCAGGCGTGGGCCTGGTTGCAACCAGCGTCGCATCAAAGATAATTTGATGATCTTTGTTTATATCTCCACCATGATGGGTAAAAATCATTTGAGGTTTCATTTTTTTAATCACTTTTTCCAGGGTTTGTGCCATTTCC
The DNA here is from genome assembly GCA_964565205.1 of uncultured Cytophagia bacterium. Classification (GTDB taxonomy): domain Bacteria; phylum Zhuqueibacterota; class Zhuqueibacteria; order Oceanimicrobiales; family CAZMEG01; genus CAZMEG01. Next base: position 7,153 of record CAZMEG010000089.1, on the reverse strand, counting down.
AGGGCTGAATACGTATCAAGTTTCTGGTCAGGCATTCTTAAAAATACCGGTTCTGATAATCCAAGAATACTGGCACTTTTTTTAGCACAATCTTCCAGATACTCCTGCATATCGGTTTTATATCGTACCGTAGCATTTTCACAAATAATCACCGGTGTAACACAATGCCCTTCTTGAGCCAATCTGGCGGCTGTGGCTCCACAACCCAGCACTTCATCATCCGGGTGAGCTGCGATTATTAAAATTTGCACTTTATTTCCTCTTAATTGATGAATTAAAACCTGTTACCTCTGGCGCTAACAATTGCCGGGATGGTCTTTAATAAAATTTTTAAATCAAGAATAAAAGAGAAATGATCGACATATTCGAGTTCATATTGCAATTTTTCATTAATAGGTAAATCATCACGACCATTCACCTGTGAGAGTCCTGTAATGCCCGGTTTAACAGAAAGTGCTCTTTTTTGCTGATCAGTATAAGTTTTAACAATTTCCGGAATCTCTGGCCTTGGCCCCACAATACTCATTTCACCACGTAAAACATTAATTAACTGAGGGAGTTCGTCAAGACTTAGTCTTCTTAACCATTTACCAATCCGGGTAATTCTCGGATCGTTATCCTGTGTAAGATTGGGGCCTATTTTATCCGCGTCTTTTTTCATAGTGCGAAATTTCCACATTAAAAAATAATTCCCATCTTTCCCGACCCGGCTGTGTTTATAAAAGATAGGGCCTGAGCTGTCTATCTTAATAAAAAAAGCAATGAGTAAAAAAAGAGGGGAAAAAATAATGAGCAAAAAAGTCGCTACAAATAGATCAAAAATTCTTTTTATAAAGAATTTAAAATTCATCCTTTTATGTTTTCAGATAAGGAAAAAAATTTTTATTTTTCGACTAAATTTTAATTCAAAAAATTTTCCGTAACTTCTTTAACAGCAAGGATAACACGCTCTACATCCCTGGCGGTAAGTTTGGGGTATAAAGGGAGGGAAATAATTCGTTCATAAATTTTCTCCGCAACGGGGAAATCTCCTTTGCGGTAACCATACTTTTTTGCATAATAGGGCTGTATATGAAGTGGGATAAAATGTACGCTGGTTCCTATGCCACGTAATTTTAACTCTTCAATAAACCGATTTCTATTGATTTTAAGTTTAGGCAAATCGAGCATGATAACAAAAAGATGCCATGAATTTTTGAACCCTGCTTTTTGGAGACCATTAAAATAACGATAATACCATTCGGGCATTTCAATACCGGCCATATTTTGAAAAGCTTCAAAATAAATGCGGGCATACTGTTCTCTTATCGAATTAAAAAAATCCAGCTTCCTTAATTGTTGGAGTCCCAGAGCAGCTTGCAGATCAGTGAAATTATATTTAAAACCCAGGTGACGAACTTCATAATACCATTGACCCTGGTTGGAATAACGTTTCCAGGCATCTTTGGAAATTCCATGCAGACTGAGAACCTTTAATTGTTCAGCTAACTTTTTGTCATTGGTTGTAATAACCCCGCCTTCTACCGTTGTAATGTTTTTTGTGGGATAAAAACTAAAGACTGTGGGGTTCCCGAAACTACCGATTTTTTTAAAAGAGTGTAATGAACCAATAGCATGAGCGGCGTCTTCGATAACTGCTAAATCATATCGTTTAGCAATCTGATACAGGCTATTTAAATCGCAAGGGATCCCTCCATAGTGAACGGGTAAAATTGCTTTTGTCCGAGGAGTGATTCTTTGTTCAACAAGCGCAGGATCTATATTAAATGATGTGGGGTCCACATCAACAAATACTGGATGAGCCTGTTGATATTCAATCACTTCTGCTGTGGCACAAAAAGTGAGTGGGGTTGTGATAACCTCGTCCCCGGCATTAATACCACATGCGTTTAAGGCCAAATGAAGACCGGCTGTACAGGAGCTTACAGCTACCGCATATCGACACTCAATATATTCAGCAATCTCTTTTTCAAATTGCAACGTTTTAGGACCACATGTTAACCAATCGGATTTAAGCGTATCGATAACTTCACGGATGTCTTCCTCATCAATTGAATGTTGACAATAGGGTATAAACTGAGGGGTTTCTTCCTGAAGATCGGAAATTTTTATATTGGAAAAACTTGCCAAAGTTTATTCGAGATTGTTATTGCTTTCCTCGACTTCAGAATAATATGGATATTTGTAATAACGATTATTATAATAGGCAGGCAAAAGACTATCAACATCATTTAACACAATACCCAGTATGTTCACCTCTACGCTTTGAAGCATTTCAATGGCACGTTTTGCAATGGGTTTGGGTGTTTTGCCCACGCGCACAACCATTACTACGTGATCAACAACCTTGCCTAAAATAAGAGGATCGCTTACCGGGATAACAGGAGGGGCATCTACAACTATAAAATCAAAATATTTATATATTTCATTAAAAAAAGCGTGTATGGTTTCCGCGTTTATAATATTTAAAGGATTCCCCTGTAAAGAACCACTTGTGATTATTTTCAGATTTTCAATCTCGCTATCTCTAATACAACTGTGTAAAGTTAATTTCCGACTTAATATTTCTGCTAAACCCGGCGTTTTATTCTGGCCAAATATTTCGTGGATTCGGGGTCGTCTTAAATCCAAATCAATTAATAAAGTAGGGCTTTTTCGATTTCTTGCTGAGGCTAATGCAATATGAGAAGAGATGGTACTTTTACCTTCCCCCAATATTGCACTGGTTACCATCACACTCTGTTTTGTGCGACCTCTGCGAAAAGTATCTATTTTGCTTAAAACTCTTTCCGATTCGGCATTAAAAGCGCTATCCTTATAATAACCACGATAGATTTTTTCGTGATTGTTATTTTTTATTATTTTATCTAACGAAGGCAATTTTTGTAATTTTGATAATTTCAAGATATTATCTCTTTTATAATACTCATTAAACGTTTTGGATTAACATTCAGATACCAAATGCTAAAACCAATCAGAAGAAGTAATAAACCAGTGACTATGCCAAATATTAGCATTCGTTTCTTTTTGTTTTCTTTTTGTAAATCCAAAGTTGGCAGTACGCCGATAACCGGCATTTGAAAGTAATTCACTGCTTCGTTTATGGTACGAACAGACTGATCCGTATATTCACGCACAATCACAGCTCCACTACCACAACCTATTGCCATTAGTAAGGTAACAATTAATATCATCCTGGTACCTGCATTGATGGGTTGCACAGGTTTATTGGGAGGTTCAATGATTTTAAATCGGTTTGCTGCATCCACTTCCTGAGCAAGCCGTTCTTCAATCTGAACACTTTGACTTTGCTGTAAGAACATGTTATAAAGCCGACGATTTAAAGCAACCTCTGCTTCTAACTTAGAAAGAGTCATGGTATTTGAAGGATCTTGAGTCTTTTCTTCTTTAAAGGAATTTAGTAAATTATTAAGAGCCTCTTCTTTATTTTTCTGGATTTCTATATCTATCTCCGTTATAGCTTTTTCTAAATAAAGATTGCGCTGTGCAACCGGGAGATCGGGATAACTTTCTTTAAGAAATTTTTCAATTTTGTTTTTGATTTCATCACGACTATCGTTGATTTTTCGATTCGCACTTATAACTTCTGGACTTTTCCACGAAAATCGACGCAGGAGATTGGCCATTTCATTAACTTTATCTTCAATGATTTTTTTCAACTCCAAAATTGAAGGCTCATTATTTATAAAATCTGAAGTAAGATCCTTCTCACCAAGGGTACGGTTAAGGTAGTTCAAATAATCACTTTTTTCCTTTGACACGATTTCAACAGCAATCAGGGCGTTATGAATTCGGTTTAAGGATTCAACTCCGAGGGATTCATTTTCGACTTTTTTACTAATTAAGTTTCTTTTAAAATTCTCTAGTTTCTTTTCAGCTGCTTCAAGCTTTTTTTTGTAATAAGCTATTTGTTTATCATTGAAACTTAAAGCATCCTGTACACCGCTCATAGCTCTTTCTATGGAATCGTTGATGTATATTTCAGTCAGTGTCTTTACCAAAGAATAAGCCAGTTCCGGCGAAGTTGTTCTTGCATTTATAGATATGATATCCGGTGCTATACGTTTTGTTTTGATGGAATTTTTTAGCATTTTAATAAGTAGAAGATCAACTATTTCATCAACGCTCTTTTCGGGAAAGGAAGCTTGCTTAAGTTGGGCCTGTTTACGTATGATTGGATCCTTGTCTAAATCAAGACTATCTATTAATCTTGTAAAATATTCCTTACTTAAAACGTGTTTATTTAATGCAAAACGACTAACTCCAGGTAAGGATTGCTTTAAAGAAGAAGGTAGATATTTTACTTGAGTTGGTTGTACATAAATATAGCACGAAGACTCATACAGTGGTTTCGTTGAAATAACTTTATGAATCCCCAGAAAGATTACACCAACAAATGGAATTAAAAAATAGAGAAATCTTCGTTTTAATATCTTAAAATAGTCACGCCAATTTAGATTATTTTGGGGATCAAATATGTTCATAGTGATCTGATGCCTATAAAAATTGCAGATGTGGCTAAAGCAGTTAAGGTGGTGGTTAAAACCGTTCTAACCAGAGTACTACTGAGCGCTGACTTTGAAGGGACGATAATCGTATCACCTGGACCCACGGGCATAGGGACAGGAATTGTTTTTTCAAAATATTTATTTAAATTTATCTCCACGACACTGGTGGTACCATGGGATACTGAAATATGCTTAACTTTATCGAGGTTAGCATTTCGAGAAGGTCCGCCAGCCTGACCAATAACATCGAGAATAGTAGAATTAGTCTGTAAGCGTAAAGGTCCGGGTCGAGCCACCGCACCAAAAACATACACTACATCTTGTTTAATTAATGAAGAAGTAGGTGTACCGGTAGAAGAAGTACCGGGCACCTGAATAGTATCACCAGGATAAACTTCTGGTAATTTGTCCAAATTTGCGTTTCGTAATGCATCCGTTAAATTAACTGTTTCAATTTTCCCCCCTTCTTTTTTTCTTACAATGACCACCTGATCTAAATTAGCTGTTTCCAGAGGTCCTCCAGCTTCTAATAGAATTTCCCATAGATTGGGAATTTCTTCAAAGGAATATTTTCCAGGTTTATTAACTTGACCCGTTACATAAACAACATTGCTACCATATTCGGAAACCTCAATACTAAGTTGAGTAATTACTTTGTTATAGAGCGACATTTGAGAGATAATTTTTTCCCGAAGCGCATTGATAGTTAAACCAGCAGCAGTGACACTACCTATTATAGGTAGGTCAATCTTACCATCCCTATTTACCTCCACCTGAGAGTTAAGCTCTGGATATTCCCAGAAGGAGATTTTTAACCGATCTTTAACTTGAATTACATAACTTCCCCCTTGACTCCATCCTTCTCCATAAAATGAAAGAATTATAAATAAAAACAATAACCAACTGATACCTTTTTGTATTTTGTTAAAGTTTAAGCAGTACTTTATCATAATTAAACCTTTTAATAATTTTTCAATAATATGAAATTAATTTTTAAATTTCAATAATTACAAATAGGGTTACAAATAGACACAGCTCCGCCCTCTTAGTCCCATTATCTAAATTTTAAAATCATTACCCACTGAGCATTCAATCGATTCAGTGAGATTTAATAAACTTTACCCGGGTTAAAAAAGATTATTAGTGGTTTGCTTCTTTAACCAGGTAACAATTAAAATTTAAGGATTCGTTTTACCACTCAACTCGTTACTACCAAAAAAGAGGCCAGTAACGTCAAAAACAAAAACTCGATAAAAGTAACGAGTATTTGGGGCTAATGTGGTGTCTGTAAAAGTAACGGTTGTTTGATTTTGAATTATGGTAACTAAAGTTGATCTTGTATCAACACCTGGGGTTAGCGCTCTGTATATTCGATAATTAGCAAAATCGGGATCAGTATTCTGAGACCAGAATAAGTTCAAAGCACGAGACGAGCCAATCGTAGGTGCAACAGCAATGAGCTTTACCGGTGTTGGTGGACGCCGAATTGTTAATCGCTCAGGAGCATTAAACTTATCTGCCACATTACCTGCCCGGTCGATAAAATTACCAACAACCAGAGTATTTTCCACTTCAGGACCAGTGGGAACAACATAATCAACTTCATAACTACCATCATTTGCTATTCGATCTCCATTACTTCCATCATCAAACAATGCTAAGCCCAATCGAACGTTATTTATATCCACCCATGCTTTGCCACCGGGTTCATCCGTAATGACCGCAAAATGTACAGTATCAGCAGGGGTTAATATTCTATTTCCAGCATTATGAAGAACTTGTTTAATTACAGCTTCGGTATCCAGTACGATATCATCTGAATAGGCCGTAATTGTTTCACGGTCTAAAGCGTCTCTAAATTTTGCAAACACAGTTTTTTTACCATCTCCTGGCAGTAATAGCCAGGATTTCGTAGCAGTAAAGGTTTCCCATTGTGCATTGGTGAAAAGTGAATCGTTACTAATCATAACCAATGTTGTAGTGGAAGGCGCTGTTAAAGATAAATTTACCACTCTGGAATTTGTAAAGATTTGGCCAGAATTTATAATAATTCCAAATATGGAGGGTTTCGCAAAGACGATTTCGGAGGGTTTACCCTCTAATCCATTTTTTGCCACAGCCGTTATCTGATATCGATAAATCTGATTATTTTGCAGGTTAGTATCGATATAAGATAAATTCTCGGTAGATGCTATAACCCGGAAATTTTGCGATGTAGTATCCTGGCGATAGATTTTATATTTAGCAATCCTGGACACATCCGGATGCTTCCAGGATAAGCCAATGACACGATCTCCCACAGTGATTTTGACATCGATAGGTGGTGCCGGGAAATCGTCTAAATTTATTCCTAAAGGATCTTCCGGTTTTTTTCCACACGCATTAAAGAGTAAAATAAAACTTAATAATAATAAAAGTATAATTAAAAATTTATTTTCCATGATACATTTATTTGAGGATTTGTTAAATTATTTGTTAAAGCTAAATTTTGAGGTTGTTGTCACAAAAATTGCCGCAGAGGGTTTGGATGAGTCTTGGCTCGGCAGGAGGTTGGATGAGGGTATGGTGCGGGATTTGGAAGAAAAAAAAAAAAAATGTGGTTTAAATCCTGCAGGGGAGGGTGG
>CAZMEG010000088.1:3988-10023 GCA_964565205.1 uncultured Cytophagia bacterium | reverse complement strand
TCTGTATATCCACAGCAAGTCCTACCAGCGTGTTGATCAAGGAGATAGCGTCCGCACCACCTTCTTCAGCGGCCTTAGCAATCTCCGACACACGTGTAATATTAGGCGTCAATTTTATAATCAAGAGCCTTCGAGTGATCCGCCGTACTCTCTCGGTGAGTTCCCTCGTTATTATTGCATTCTGACTGAATTCGAGTCCCCCCTCTTTTACATTGGGACAGGAAAAATTTAATTCGTAGCCATGAATGCCCTCCACCTCTTCCAGACGCTCCACCACCTGTAAATATTCCTCAGCCGTGGCTCCGGCAACATTTACAATAATAATAGTATTTAAAGTTCTTAAAAACGGCATCTTCTCTCGGATAAAGCCGTCTACACCCACATTGGCCAGACCAATAGAATTTAACATGCCAGCGGGTAATTCAGCAATGCGAGGGGGTGGATTCCCTTCTCTCGGCTTTAAAGTGATGGATTTGGTGATGATGCCCCCGAAGGCGTCTAAATCCACCAGGTCTTTGCTTTCCCGGGCATAACCAAAAGTGCCGGAGGCCACAAGCACCGGATTTTTAAGCGTTACAGGTCCCAGTTTTACAGCAAGATCAACCATGCAGAATCACCTCACTTGCTCTGAATACAGGCCCATCGATGCACGTAAGTTTGTATTGTGCTTCTCCAGTTTGCAAGTTGCGCACCTGTACCGGGCAGCCCATGCAAATACCAAATCCGCATCCCATCATGGTTTCGATGGAAATCTGGCTTTCAATTTTAAATTGCCGGGAAATTTCAATGATGCGCCTTAAAAATGGAATGGGGCCACAGCAAAACATATGAATATTTTCCAGCAAATCCTGTTTTTTCAAATAATCCTCCAGAATTTCTGTTACAAATCCTTGAGTTCCCATAGTGCCATCGTCGGTACTTAAATGAACTTCAACCCCCAGTTCTGTAAACACTTCCACCAGAGAAATTTCTGTTGCAGTTCTGGCACCCAGAAATACCACAGTAGGAATATCAAACCTGGTCAATTGAGCAGAGAGAAATGGCAATGGCGCTACACCCAAACCCCCGGCAACCAGAATGGCCAGCCTGATTTCTTCAGGGACTTCAAAACCTTTCCCCAGAGGCCCCAGCACGTTAACCTTTTGCCCGGGCTTGTATTTTGCCATGATTTCAGTACCCTTACCCACAACTTTCCATATAACCTCGAACCAGCCTTCATTGGCATTACAACGGCAAATGCTGAAAGGTTTGCGCAGGAGAGGGAACAAATCATCATTTACTTTGATATTTACAAATTGTCCCGGTAAAGCCTGTCGGGCAATCTCCTCACAGGCCAGACGCATTAAATAAATTTGATCGGTGAGATTTCGATTATAAATAACAGAGCAGTAAAAAATACCCGGTTTGTTTTCTTTCATCAAGGTTCTGGTTTTTTCTTAGCTTTACGGGTTTTGGGCTTTTCACTCTCCCGTGGAGCTTTACGTTTAAATTTTTTCAAGGTGTCGAATTCCTGTTTATTGTCCTGTGCCTGAATAGTCTCATTTTTTGGGAAAGATGTAGAATCACTTTTTTCATCGGACAAAGTCTTACCAGGAGCCATTCTGGAATTTGCAGGTCTTGCAGGCCTACGATTTTTGTTCTTCAAAGCTACTGCTCTATCAACCGCACGTAATTTGGGCTTTACTTTTTCAGCGTACTTAGATTTTGGATATGAATTTACAAGGTTCCTGTACGTTTCAAGAGCCTTTTCGTTGTTAAAGAGTCTGTTTTCGTAAACCCAGCCTATGGCATACAGAGCTTTAGGGGCTACTTCGCTTTCCGGATAACTACTCACAATTTCCTGAAAAATTTTCAAAGCTTGATCCGGATTCTTATTTAGCAATAATAATTCTTCAGCCTTTTCATAAAGTGCGGTTACTTTATCAACCTGGTGAATTGTTTCGAGACCAAGTTTTTTGCGAGCTTCCTGGGCCTGGTACGATTTAGGGAAACGAGTAATTAATTCAATCAATAAAGAATCTGTGGCCGCCTTATTTAGATACTCATTTTCATAAATAAAAGCCAGAGAATACAGGGCTTTTGCACAGCCGGGATGATTGGGAAACATTTCCAGAATTTCTTTGTACTGTTTTACAGCCGAATCCACTTTGCTGAATTGAAAAAGATACAACTCGGCCAATTGTAATTTTTTATCTACAATATTATCAATCTCTTTCAATCCCTGAGGGTCTCCAGAAGCCTGCGCTGATTTAAGTTGTTCTTGACGGTGTAATTGAGCTAATTTTTTTTGCTTTTGAAAAAAACGCAACTCTGGATGATTGCCTTGCTCGAGGAGTAAAAGTTCGTATGGAGATAACTGGGTAAAAGCCAGGTCCTTGCCCGTTTTACTTACAATCTTTTGGTCCTGATACAATTCATTTCTGAGTTTGATAAGCAATCCAAGGTTTTTGGCTTTTTCTGCAGCAAGTTTGACATATTCAGAACGAGGGTATTCTTGCCGCACCTTCTCGTAATTTTCTTTTGCTTTGACAAGATCACCATAGTCTTCTTCATAAATTCGTGCAATTTGATAGTAAGCCTGAGCCGAATAGGGAGTTCTTTTGTGCTCTAAAATAACTTTGCGATAAGCTTCGATGGCTTCTTCTATTTTACCGTAGTAATCCAAATTAGCTTCTTTAAGTTTTTTATAAAGTGCTTTACCTTCCCGATAGATACAATCGGCAATCTCCAATTTCACCCGACCATGTTTTTCTTTCAATAAACTATTTTCCAGAAGCCCCTGACATACCCGCAAAGAATTTTTAAAATCTCCCGCTAATTTCAACGCTATTCCATAATTCAACTCTGCCTCAAACGAAAAACGGGGATCAGTACTGTATCTCATGGCTTTTTGGAAACTCTTAACGGCGTCAAGAAAACTTTCCGTTAGAAGTTGTGTCCGTCCCAATTTGAAATAAGCTTTGGCCCGAAGTTCACCTTTCTTACTGTTTTCAGCCACATAAGCATAATTTTTACCCGCTTCAGAATATTCTTTTTGTTTAAATAAAAGATCACCCATTAATAGTCGAGCTTCCTGGAGCAGTTGTTTTTTTAACTTTGGGCTTTTTTCTAAATCCTTCAAAGCCAGTTCTGCCCCAAGATAATCTTCCAGTTCGATATCCGTTTTAGCTAACCAGAGTCGAGCTTCCGGTACAAATTTGCTCTTGGGAAAATAGGTAATTAATTCCTGGAATTTGCGCTGAGCCTTTACATATTCCCCCTTGTAATAAAAACATTCCCCCAGAATCATTACAGCGTCATCTACGTATTTACTCTTCGGGTATAGTTCCAGTATCTTTGAAGCCTTTTCAATGGCTTTGTCATATTTTTGAATTTCCTGAGAAGAAGGTTTGTCGCCTCTGCGTTTTTCTCGCTCTTTGGCTGCTTCCTTAAAATATTTTTTTGTATTGTAAAAAGTATTAAAATAAGCGCAGGACACCAGGCCTAAACTCTGCAGTCCCAAACAAAACAGAATTAGTGTGAAAGAAAATCTCTTCATTTATCTAAAAGTCCTGCTTTTTCGACTAATTCAGGTAAAATTTCACCGGCTTTACCAAGTAAAACTTCGTCCGCTATTGAAGAAAGTGGTGTGGTTTCCACATTTATTTCTACCAGATAAGCACCGTGATTCTTCGCTACCACAGGAAAAGAGGCGGCTGGTTGAACAATACTGGAAGTTCCGATACTAAAAAATACCTCACAGGATTGGGCCGCTTGATAGGATTGTTTCAATAAATCTTCCGACAAAGCTTCACCAAACCAGACTACATCGGGCCTTAAGAGGCCACCACATTCACAATGTGGTAAATGGTCTTTCATTATATACGGTTTACTATTGTAAATTTTATGACACTCAACACAGCGACTGCGCAGGATATTCCCGTGTATCTCCAGAACCTTTCTATTGCCGGCAGCCCGATGAAAACCATCTACATTCTGTGTAATTACTACAAAATCCGTATAATATTGTTCCATGTGAGCAAGGGCGAAATGAGCCGGATTGGGAGCTTTACTTTGAATAATAGAACGACGGTATTCGTACCATTCCCATACCAGGTGCGGATTTCGATGGAAGGCTTCCACATTAGCCAGCTCTTCGGCACGATATTTTTTCCATAACCCCTCTTGACCACGAAATGTAGGGATTCCGCTTTCGGCACTGATACCGGCCCCGGTCAAAACTACCACAGAGCGCGCCTTTTTCAAACGGGTTATCAGTTCTTGAGAAAACATACTAATTCATCAACTCAAATTTCTGAAATTCTCGATCAAATTTTTTCAGTTTTTTTTCAATATTAATAAAATTCATGTCAAGGTTGCACAGTAGCGGCTTTTTTCTTCGAATTTCTTCCTTTAAACATTCAAATTTTAAATCGGAAATTTTCTGATTTACTTCTTGAAGGGCAACTAAATATTTTCTTCTGAATAATTCAATCGTTTCATTATGTGCATGAATATATTTCTTCAAATTGTCCAGCATTTTCTGGATTTTTTTCTTTTTATGCAAAAAGCTTTTTGATGGCTTTTCTATACCAGACGGGTTAAATCCTTCTGGCAATTTCGCTAATCTCAATGCTTTCATTAATTTTTCATTCGAAGGGAAATAACAACTAAGTTCAGCCCACACTTCCCCGATTAAGTTTAAAACATTCAAAACACGGAATCGACAATTTTCCAGTAAATTATCGAGATGTTCAAGACAACCTTCAATTTCTTTTCGTAACAAAAGCGGGTAAGGCAAAAATCCTGAATTTTTTAAAACCGTGTACGCCAGTCGTGTTTCCGAATCTAACAAATGCTCTCCATCTAACTTAAGGGGTTTGCCCATCCCAGGAATGTTATCGAGTTCCCCTGCCTCAATGGCCTCGCGAATTCTTTGCTCTGCTATCCAATGTAAGGGATGCATGGTTAAAGTTCAACATTTAATTCTAATTTCTTTTTAGAGCCTCCAGAGCCCGAATACGTTCCAGAGCCTTCTTTTTATATTCTTTTGCCTGGGTAAAATCAGGCTTCAGGCGTAAAGCTTGATCCCACATTTTTATGGCTTCTTCATACTTTTCGCTGGAATAGAGTTTGATGCCTTCATTAAAATATCTATCGACCAGTTCTTGAATTTTTTTGTTGCACAGTTCCAGTTGACGGCGGGCCACCTCATTTTCCGAATCCAATTCCAGCACCTGCTGAAACTTTTCTACTGCTTCCACATATTGACCCCGGTTGAATTTTTCCTGGCCTTCCTGTAAAAGTTTGGATAATTTTAATTTCTTTTCAACCTGGGCCTTTTTTCTTCGTGCCGGCTCAAAACGAGCATTTAATTTCAGTGCCCGTTTGTAAAATTCAAGTGCATTTAATAAATCATTCTTTTTGTAAAATTGTTCCGCTAATTGAAAATATTCATGCACCTTTTTGTTACGTTGCGATCGAATATTGGCTAATTGTATTTGTGCCTTCTGATAGTCAGGAAAAATCTTTAGAATTTCATTAAAAACGGCAATCGCTTCGTTTAACCGTTCTTCACGAAACAAACGCATGCCCTGTCGAAATTTTTTTTGAATAAATGGCTCCAATTGGGGTTTAAGGGATTGAATATGTTGATTAACCTGTGAATTATCGGGGTCTAATTGAAGGGCCTTCTGATAGACCTGGTAGGCCTGTACGAAATCTTTTCTATCTTCCATAAGTTCACCCGCGTGTAAAAGGCTGTCTACTCTGGTGCTAAACTGAGCAATTTTGTTTTTAGTACGGTTTAAATATATCTCAGCCTCTTTCATATTTGGATTGAATTCCAGGGCTTTCTCAAACTGCTGCTTTGCCTGAGTAAACTTAGTCTGCTGATAAAATCCCACACCCCGGAAAAAATATTGTTCGCTTAGCTCTTTAAGTTTATCCTCAATAGCCTGTAAATAGTTGTGAGCCTGCTGATTATTCGGATCAAAAATTAAAATCTTTTCAAAAATCTTGCGTGCCTCTAAGTATTGAGCCTCTTTAAATTTTTG
>CAZMEG010000088.1:0-3978 GCA_964565205.1 uncultured Cytophagia bacterium | reverse complement strand
CCTGCCTTTTCTTGAAGAAGAAGGAAAAAGAGTAACAAGTGAAGATTTTTTAACGAAATCATTAATGGCCGGTTGAAGTGTATTTAATAATGTACGGGCTCGCAAGTGTGTCGGGTCTAATTCCAGGATTTTAATTAAATCGTAGGCAGCGTTCAATTTTTGGGGATTTTTTTGATAAATCCGCTTCTGAGCTTCAGCATAGAGTGAATCAATAACCACTTGGGTTCGTTCAAATCTTCGCTCAATTGCCAGAGCAAATAATTGTGCTTGTTGGGTTTCTTTACCCGGAATTTCAAATGAAAGATACTTTTTAAATTCACTCAACGCACTACGAAATCTTTTTTCTTTAAGATAGCGATTAGCTCTATTAAAATACGGCCGGGCTATCTGAGATGGATTGCCACTAATTCGCGTGGTAATTGTCAATAAAAACCGTTCCAGTTGTTTAGAATAAGTAGCATCCACCATAAAATATTCCTGCCTGTAACGAAATCCCATTCCCCACCGATCAAAATCCAGATTCTCCACTCCCGTAGTAAATGAGAAATTTTTAGACAATTCCAAATCCAGGCCTAAATGTTTCGTATCATCTCCGTCCTGTATATGATAGCCGGAATTAATTAATAAAGGGGTCCGGGGTAAAATAACACTCAAGCCAAACAAGGCGGACGGGGTAAAAAATACATCGGTCAATGGTAGATTTCTAAAGGTAAAGCCCAGGCTCACGTAATCAAAAAAGGAAGCATTTTGGGAGGTGAGATTCCGATCTAATGTACCATCAGATGTGTTGCCCAAAAGAAATCCCACACTAAAATCGCTGAACCAATCGTCTTTATGTTTTAGTACATTGAGACTGGCACCAAAAGAAAAAAAAGAGGCAAATTTTCTACCCCACGCCAAAGTACCTCGATCCACACTCTCTCTTGAACTGGGAATCCTGGCGATAGCAAATCCAAAGGTTCCAAATAATGGCACAAACTGAGAAAGGCTCAATAGATTAAAACTGAAGCGGTTATTGAGGTTGAATAAAAATTCCCGGTCTTTGAGACCCGATAACAGCGCCGGATTCCAGAATATAGCCGAAGGATCCCGTGCCTGAACCACCAGGGACCCTCCCATACTAAAGGCTCTGGCACCTGGTGTAAAATCTTCTACCTCCGATTGACCACAACTTATTTCATGGCAGAGATGTAAAAAGAACAGAATAAGAAAAATTAAAATAAATTTTTGCATGTATATAACATATTCAAAAGATAATTTCTTTATTATAATCTACTTCACAGACTTCAATTTTCTGAGTGCGTCCTTTTACCAGCACGGATTTTAAACGAGTGGTTGGGTAAGAGCCATTTACATTGCGAGCCACCTCCAGGGAGGTCACAATCTGCCCGGCGCTGGCTTGAGCACACAGCCGCGCCGCTACATTGACCACATCACCAATTAAAGTGTAATCCATTCGACTTTTTGACCCCATATGCCCCATGATAGCATTCCCGTGGTTGATCCCGATCCCGATTTCCAGCGTCACTTCGCCCCGCTGCAATCTCTCCTGATTTAATAGGCGGAGATTTCTTTGAATATCCACAGCAGCCCGTAAGGCATTATCCGCCATATTGGCCCCTTCAAAAATGGCCATGATCTGATCGCCCATGAACTTATCTACCACCCCTCCATGTTTTTCAATAATTTGAGTCTGCAAATCAAAGTAAATGTTGATTAATTTAACAATCTCCTCAGGTTGTAACTGCTCTGCAATGCCGGAAAAATTACGGACATCAGAAAATAACACCACCACATTTTTCATCTGTACCTGGCGATCCATACTCTTGTCGCGTACCGTGTCTCGAATCATTTCCACGGTAAATTTAGAGATAAATTTCTGCATGTGTAATTTCTCTTTGAGATGCTGGATCATTTTATTAAATTCATGGGCCAGTTGCCCAAGTTCATCTTTACTGCTCACTTTAATTTGTACATCGAGATTACCCTTCCCTACCTCACGAGCTCCCTGTGAAAGCAATTGAATCTGTCGGGCCATTTTGTAAGCCACAATGTTTATTACCAAAATGGCAAAAAATACAACAATCAATGTCACTGCTATGGCTATATTTCGAGCATGATGAATCGGTGCAAGAATCGATTTTTTAGAAAAACTGATGTAGGCTATCCCAAGCTGAACCTTCTCATTACGGATTTGTGAAATAATCGGGTAAAAAAATTCAAAAGTCTGGTCCCCTTCCTGAATAACAAAATCTTGAATGTTCAATATTTTATTTACATCATCGAATTGAATGGTTTGTCCGCTTTGATCAAACTGTGCAATTATTTCACCTTTGTAGTTCATCACCGCTACACTTTTTAAGCCCTCAATTTTTGTATTTTGCAGTCGAAAAACGGCCTCCATAACTTTTTCTTTTTCTCCAGTAATAAGATCCCCCTTCACGGTCTCGGCAAGACTCTGGATTAATACTTCACACACCTGAGTCATGCGGTTCATTAAAGTGATTTTTTGACTTTGAATAACAAAAATGCTGAAAACTAAAATAACAGCTACCACAATCGAGCCAATAATAAGGCTAAGTTTAAATCGAATGGGTAAAAACTTAAAGAGTTCAACACCCTTGTGCCACAATTGGGCGAAAACTTTCTTCTCTCGAGGGATGTTACCGTTTTTAGATAAAATATTCCCCTCCCTTTGATGTGATGAGGTGGCAGAATTTTTATTCATCTAAATGTAACGTATTATTGCACAATCTCAATATCTTCAATTTTAAAAGTCTGATTCTCTTCCTCAACTAACCGCCAGAAATAAATCAAGCCTAACAATATAAGAAGAGCTAAAATAGCCAGATGAACGATCGGTTTCTTCTTAAGTCTCGTTTTGCGACGAATGTGTCGAAATCGAATGCGAGGATGTTGTTCCTGCTCCTCATCTTCCTCTTTTGGTTCATAATAATAAGGTGTAAAAGTAAACCTTCTTGGCTTGATTTTATGGAAAAGCATTTTTCATCATTCCCACTAAGGGAGTGATTATTAACCACTTAATTATTAAATTTTTAACAAAAAAGTTAACCAAAATAAACATTATAGTCAAGTTATTTTAATGTTAAATTTCTAAAAAAATTGACATTCAT
This sequence comes from uncultured Cytophagia bacterium, assembly GCA_964565205.1. Lineage (GTDB taxonomy): Bacteria > Zhuqueibacterota > Zhuqueibacteria > Oceanimicrobiales > CAZMEG01 > CAZMEG01. The sequence continues at coordinate 844 of CAZMEG010000088.1, read as the reverse complement.
AATGATTATATTATATTCACAAGTTAAATAAAAGTAAGGCGTAAAAAATTGGGGTTACAATCAAGTTAGAGGATTTTGACGTATGAAAAAAATTAATAAAAACTCCGTAGGTGAAAAATTTAACCAATTAGTAAAAATCATGGCTCAACTACGAGGCGAAAATGGCTGTCCCTGGGACAGAGAACAAACTCATAAATCTTTACGACAGTACCTGCTGGAAGAGACGTTTGAGGTACTGGAATCCATCGATCAGGAGACCTGGCAAGAATTAAAAGAGGAGCTGGGCGATTTACTATTACAAATTGTTTTTCATGCCCAGATCGCCCGGGAAAATAAAGAATTTACCATAGAAGAAGTCATCGATGCCATCATTGACAAACTCATCCGCCGTCATCCACATGTCTTCGGAAATGTGGAAATTAAAACGGCTCAAGAACAGAGCATACACTGGGAAAAATTAAAAATGAATGAAGGGAAATCTTCTGTGTTAGATGGCGTTCCGAAGGCGCTTTCTGCCCTGCTACGTGCCGAACGCATTCAACAAAAAGCAGCAAGCGTAGGATTTGACTGGCCTAAAATAGAACCCGTCTGGGACAAAATTCAGGAAGAAATTGAAGAGTTAAAGCAGGCTTCTCGGGAAAATAATGAAACAAAAATTGAAGAAGAGTTTGGGGATTTACTTTTTTCACTGGTAAATGTTTCCAGATTTTTAGGCGTGAATGCTGAAGATGCCCTTCGTCTAACTACCGAAAAATTCATAAAGCGATTTAACAAATTAGAAGATATTTTAAAAGCTAATAATAAAGATATTCATGAGGTAAGCCTTGATGAAATGGATAGACTG
>CAZMEG010000087.1:4521-10043 GCA_964565205.1 uncultured Cytophagia bacterium | reverse complement strand
GCTAATGCTCAAGGTCGATTTTTTCACCCGATTTAAAAGTTACCCCACTCCCACCCTTTATTTAGTAACCAAATAATTTAGTTCGTAGCTACTCGATTCGCTTGAAAATATGATATCCGATTTCGCTTTGGATAATATCACTAATTTCGCCCGGCTTTAACTTTAAAATGGCGGATTCAAATTCCGGTCGAAAGTCTCCTCGATTAAAATATCCTAAATCACCTCCCTTTGCAGCCGCAGGGCCAATGGATTTTTCACGAGCCAGTTTTCTAAAATCCGCACCGGAACGCAATTGCTGTAATATTTTTTCAGCTTCAGCACGTTCTTTAACGATGATTTGTAAAGCCCGGTAACCATCCCCCTTTAAAGCTAATTTGCTATCTGTGAGAGATTTTTTCGTCACCCAACCTTCCAGCCTAACTTTTACCCACTCTCCGGAATCTTCCAGAACTAACATAGAGGCACCTTTTTGCAAAGTACCTATCTGTTCACCGCCAGGCATGTCAAAAAGATTTTCTGTTGCGGTTTTTATATAAACCTGGGTCCCTCGAGGAAAGTCAATTAAATTAAAAGATAGAGCCGTGCCGAGCATAATACAGCTCAGCAAACCGAATAGTAACCAATGTTTTTTCATTCCTCCCTCTTTCCTGTTACTTAATTAGTGTTATGATAATAAAACTTCTTAAATAGTGGAATATCGAGTCGTACGGATTTACCACGTTCTATTTTTACGTGTTTAACCAATTTTGATTTATAACCTTTGCTTCTAAATTCAATATTATAGCTTCCCGGATTCAGGATCTGGTAAAATCCACCGGTTTCGGGATCGGTGTGACGGTTCTCTACATAACGAGCTGTATACCCCTGAACTCTAATTTCAGCGAGCAAAGGTTTTCGAGTAACCGCATCATAAACCTGACCTCGAATACCTGCTTGTAGAGCTCGATCGAAAAGATACGTGGCTCCTTTCAAATTTTCCTGTAAAATGAAGGGGACATTTTCCTCAGCCGGGAAGTACTGCGTTCCAACTTCTACAATGTAGTCCAGCACACGAAGTTTTCCATACATCCAGATGGAACTTTGCCCCACCCTACCATTCAAGGGTAGCACCGAATACCCACCACGTCCCGATACCCGGTGTATGCGCGAGGCCATTTCACTGGCAATATCCACAATGAGTTCAATATCGGGCGGCTGATAATAATTGCCCCACGGAAATAAAATGGATTCGCCGTAACTATGGTAAGATATGCCAAACACGAAATTCTCTCGCATGGCTAAATCACGTATGGCCTGTGTTTCTTTTTCAGAAAAAGGTCGAGAGCCGCGATAAAACCAGCTACTCGGTTTGCCATCCCCTCCTTGATCCCAATTGTAATCATAATTCCTGTTGAGGTCTACCCCATCCACCAGAGGATCAAAAATTCCATCGTGATTATTATCTCTTAAATTTTTTCGCCACCATGGAAATCGTAAATTGTTTTCGAGAATGTATTGATAACCATCCGGATTCACCAGAGGTATAAACCATATTTCCAGTTCATCCACCCATCGGGTAAAATCGGAATCGGCTCCATAATTTTCACACAGATTTTTTATGATGTTTAGACAAATATTTGCCCCGATAGGTTCCCGAGCATGATGAACCCCGGTAAAAAGAATACGAGGCTCGTCTTCCTTTTTTTGAACATGATCAGAGATTTTCACGGCCCAGATAGGTAACCCCAGCGTGGTAGACTCTCCAATTTGTTCCACCTTGACGATATCAGGATAATGTAACTGGTAGTTAAACAATTCGGATTCTATTTCATCCATGGGACGATAAACTCGAGGTATGCTCGGTTCCGCAGTTCGTGGAGCCGAGATTAAGGAAACATTGAAACCGGCTTTTTTAAGTTCAAAATATTGTTTCTGAGAAATAGAAGCATCTACATATCTATTGTTTTTTTGTTTTTTAATTTTCAAGTTAAATTTTTTGAGACGCAGAGTATCTCTGGAAGAAGAAGTATTTATGCGCACATTCAGTTGTCCGTTGCCCCAGCGCAGAGCAAAACTTAACAAAATAAGATAACCTGAGATAAGTGCGGTGAAACTTATTATAAAGCTTCTTATTGCGAGCGGGGTGGGTCTTTTTAGAGTCTTCATGATACTTACTTACTTTTTGTTAATTTTAAAAACCAAATATATAAAATTAACCTGAAAAGGTAAAATAAAATTCCTGTAAACAAATCATAAAGAACGTAAAAATTGGATTGAAAAGCTGGACAAATTTGCCAGTGGAGCCCAGTATACACCAAATAATATCGTCGGAATGATCAAAATCGTTAGAAGAATCACATAATAGGGAGAAACCGATAAAGAAGGAACTTGCTCGGCAGGTCGTTCTATAAACATAGCTCGCAAAATGCGCGCGTAATAGTACAATGAAATAACACTGTTAATGACCCCAACCACGGCCAGCCAGTAATAGGCCGGACCCCCTTTAATTAGAGCAGCAAACAAATAAAATTTACCGATGAATCCAGCCGTGGGTGGGATGCCTGTTAATGAAAACAGGAAGATACCCATGGCCACCGCCGGAATGGGGGCACGCCAGGCAAGTCCTTTGTAATCTTCAATATTTTCACTACCAATAAGATCCTGATAGATAATCACCACCAGAAACGCTCCAAGATTCATCAGATAATATACCACCAGATAGAATATGGTTGCGTAAACTCCCTGGTCAGAAAGTGTCACCACACCCATTAAAGCATACCCGGCATGGGCAATGCTTGAATAGGCCAGCAGACGTTTGATGTTATTCTGCACAATGGCAATGAGATTGCCCAGGGTCATGGTGGCGGCCGAAATCACAGCCAGAAGCGTCGGCCAATCCAGGCCGGATAGGGAAAACCATTCAGTACCCCCATTAGACCCACCCGTGACCAGAGCCACATTAAAAAAACGAATTAAAACGGCAAAACCAGCCGCTTTGGGGCCCACCGACAAAAAAGCGGTAATGGGTGTTGGGGCCCCTTCGTATACATCGGGAGCCCAGAAATGAAAAGGTACAGAGGCGATTTTGTAACCAAAACCCGCCAGGATTAAAAGAATTGAAACGAACAGGGTTAACGGGTTAGGTTGAATGTTATTTAAAACCTGATTGATTTCGTAAATATTCAGGGTGCCGGTCATCCCATAAATGAGTGAAATTCCGTAAAGCATAAGCCCTGAGGAAAAAGCCCCGTAAATGGCATATTTTAGTCCGGCTTCACTGGAACGTATGCGCGTTTTTAAGTAGGTAGCCAGTATAAAAGAGGTGACGCTTACCAGTTCAATGGAAATGAAAATGGTCACCAGATTGGTAGCAGAAACCATGAGAAACATGCCCAGGGTGGTGGTAGCCAGAATGGTAAAATATTCCCCAACCGGTCGTCCGGCCAGCTCAATGGAACCAATGGACATGAGGACCACATAAATTGAAGCCGCAACACACAATATTTTAAAATACACGGCAAACGGATCCAGGGCGAGCATGTGGTTAAATAAATGTTGCTGGCCTAATTTGTACTGAGCGATCACGGCTAACAATGTGCCTACGAGTCCAACCAGGGCTACAATGGAAGTCCAGGGGCTTTTTTCTCTTTTTAAAATGATGTCAGCCACCACCAGTAAGACAATCACACCGGTCAGGATTAGCTCCGGGATGAAGTATTTCAGGCTGTTCAGATTATTTTGTAAAACGTCCAAATATTCCATCGGCAATTTCTTGTTTTATTGTAAACCGAGTAAAGTAGTGCCGCTGTTCGCCACCACCACCTGTACCAGCCCATTCAAAGAAGTTTTAATTAAATTCAACAATGGAGCCGGATATACGCCTAAAAGGATTACTATCACAGCTAAAGGTACCAGCGTGAAGAGTTCACGTCCATTAATTTCGGGTAAATTTGCATATTTTGGATTCAATTCTCCTAAAAACATACGCTGGAAAGTCCATAAAAAGTAGCCGGCGGTTAAAACGATCCCAGCGGTGGAAATCACCGTGATGGTTTTCAAATTGAACATGGTAGACCCAAAGGCTCCCAGAAAAGAGAAGGCCTCGCTGATGAAACTGGAAAGACCGGGGAGGCCCAGCCCGGCAAAAAAGGCAATGCTGACCACGCCGGCGTAGATGGGCATGCGTAAGGCTAATCCACCAAATTCGTCAATGTTTCGGTGATGCGCCCGGTCATAAATTACTCCCACCAGCAAAAATAGCATGGCTGTGACCGTACCGTGATTGAACATCTGCATGACGGCTCCATTCATGCCCAGGGAGGTTAACCCGGTCATACCCAGAAGGACAATGCCCATGTGACTGATACTTGAGTACGCCACCAGTTTTTTGAGGTCTTTCTGGGCCATGGCACAAAAGGCACCATAAATGATGTTGATCAAAGCTAAAACCGCCATGCCATAAGCAAAATACTTGTAGGCCATGGCATCGGGTAACATGGGGAAGCTGATTCTAAGCATCCCATAGGTGCCCATCTTCAGAAGAATACCGGCCAGAATCACGCTGATGGCTGTGGGAGCTTCTACGTGAGCATCGGGTAACCAGGTATGAAACGGGAAAATGGGTACTTTAATGGCAAAACCAACGAAAAGCGCTGCATAAATCAATAGTCGGACAGTAAAAATGTTGAGCACGCCACCATGATTGGCCTGATTCATGATGTGCAACATATTAAATGTGTGCCCCCCTGTTTCCGGATCGGTGACGTTGAAATAAAACACCAGCATGGCAATTAGCATCAACACACTGCCCAAAAGCGTGTAGAGAAAGAATTTAATAGCCGCATAAGGACCGCCCCGCACCATGCCATCGGGGTCCACGCGGGAAGGACTGCCCCAGATGCCGATGAGAAAATACATGGGTAGCAACATGACTTCCCAGAAAATGTAGAACAGGAAGAAATCCAGGGCACAGAACACCCCCATCATGCCGGTATCCAGAAGGAGAAACATGGCAAAGTAACCTTTCACCCCGCGTTCAATGCCCCAGGAGGCAAATATACAGATAAATGAAAGCAAAGCGGTCAGCAGAACCATGGGCACACTCAGACCATCGATACCCATGAAATAATTAATGTTAAAAGAGGGAATCCAGGCATATTTTTCGATAAACTGGAATCCACTGGCCTGGCGATCGAAATGCAGGTAAATCCAGACAGCCAGCATGACCTGTAAGCCTGTAAAAATGGCCGCAATGATTCGAATCAAAGTCTTTTTATCCCGTGGCACCAGCAGAATCAAAAAAACTCCTGCAATAGGTAAAAAGGTGATGAGCGTCAAAACTTTTTCCATTTTCTCCAGGTCCCTTTTTCTTTTAAGATCTCTTTCCCACCATTTTTTTTAAAATAGCTGAATAATGTAAATTGCAATGATGGCTGCCAGAGCCATCAAAATATAGCTTTGTACCTGTCCGGTTTGAAGGGTGCGTAAACGAGCGCCAAAAAACTGGATGATTCTCGCCACCAGATTTACCAGACCATCCACGA
>CAZMEG010000087.1:0-4511 GCA_964565205.1 uncultured Cytophagia bacterium | reverse complement strand
TCCACGATGCGCAGATCGAAACGTCCTTCGGCAAAAGAAAAGCGGGTCGTTACACGCGCCACTCCGTTCACCAGACCATCGATGACCTTCAGATCAAAAGCCCCTGAAATCCGGCTGACCAGCAAAGTGGCTTTGACCACCGTGGCGCTGTAAAATTCATCGAAATAATATTTATTCCATAACACAGTGTAAATGCCGGAAAGCTTCTCCCGCCAGGCTGTAGCCGAGATTTTATTCCAGTAGTAGGTGGCTGTTGCCAGCCAGATACCGAAGGCAGCCACTCCAATTGAAAAGACCATAGTAAGATTGTGGACAAGATGAGAAGCCTCATGACCGGCTTCGGCAGGTTCCAGGGCTGCCTTCAGACCATAAGCCTGCAAACTGGGCCTGGTAATCAGGTGTTCGAACCAGCCCCACCAGATGGTGCCAACAGAAAAAATTGCCAGCCCGATCAGGGGCACCGTCATCACCCAGGGCGATTCGTGTGCATGCTCGTATTTTTTCTGATCACGTGGTTTACCGGTAAATGTTAGATAAACCAGGCGAAACATGTAAAAAGCGGTGATGCCAGCAGAAATCCACATGATGATGAAAATTATTATATGCTGAGGATGGGCAAGCCCGAAATCCAGAGTGGAAGCCAGGATAGCGTCTTTACTCCAGAAGCCGGAAAATGGGGGTATTCCGGAAATAGCCAGCGTAGCAATCAAAAAAGTCCAGAAGGTGATGGGCATTTTACTGCGTAAGCCACCCATTTCCCGCATGTCTTGCGTATGAAGAGCGTGAATAACGCTACCAGATCCCAAAAATAACAGGGCTTTAAAAAAAGCATGAGTGGTTAGGTGAAAAAGCCCGGCCGTGTACCCGCCGGTTCCCAGCCCCACCATCATATAGCCCAGTTGACTGATGGTTGAATAAGCGAGCACCCTCTTGATATCAATTTGTACTACAGCCATGGTGGCAGCGATGAAAGCCGTAATGGTGCCGATGTAGGCTATGATCAAAAGAGCTTCCTGCGTGTAAAAAACGAAAGTGCGCCCAACCAGATAAACGCCTGCGGCAACCATGGTAGCGGCATGAATAAGTGCACTCACCGGTGTGGGACCTTCCATGGCATCGGGCAGCCACACATGTAATGGAAACTGAGCCGATTTTCCGACTGCGCCACAAAAGATCAGAATACCGGTGGCGGTTAAGAGACCTCCGGAAAGTTTCCCCTGAGCCACGCCCTGAAATACCTGTTCAAAGTTAAACACCCCCAGCGTGGTAAAAATAATTAGAATGCCTATAAACATGCCCACATCGCCAATCCGGGTGGTGATGAACGCTTTCTTACTGGCATTGGCGGCCGATTCTCGTTCAAACCAGAAGCCGATAAGCAAATAGGAACACAACCCCACCAGTTCCCAGAATATATAAATAGCAAAGAAATTGTCCACCAGCACCAGCCCCAGCATGGAAAAAGAAAAGAGCGAAAGATAAGCGAAATAGCGACTAAAACGGGGATCGCCATGCATGTATCCTATGGAATAGAGATGGATCAGGGCGCTTATCAGGGTCACCACAATTAACATGATAGCAGTGAGGTTGTCAATTAAAATACCAAATGTCACAGTGACCGGACCAAAATTAATCCACTCCCAGCTCTTAGCTATTTTGAAGTGAGGATCGTACTGGGTCAGGACTTCAACAAAAATGGGGATAGCAAAAAGGAAAGCAATGAACAAAGCCAGGGTTGGTAACCAGCCACCCTGACCCGGTAAACGCTTACCAAAAAAGATTTGAATTACGAATGCCAGTAAAGGTAAGATTAAAATGATAATTGCATGATCGATTAAAGTCATGGTCAATCAATCCACTTTTAACCTGATAAGGTATCCGCTTTGTCCAGGTCCACGGTACGAAATCTTTCATAAAGATTTAAAACAATAGCCAGTGCCACGGCCGCACCGGCGGCCGCCGTAACGATAACAAAAACGGCAAATAGCTGGCCATCCAGGTTGGAATCTGCATAGCGTGCAAAGGCCACAAAATTGATGTTGGCCGCATTTAAGATCAATTCTACCCCCATTAAAACCGTGATGGCATTTTTTTTAGTGATTACACAGAGCAATCCAAGAGAAAACAGGATGGCGCTAAGAATAAGAAAATGATTCAACCCAACACTCATTTGCGTGGCTCCTTTCTGGCAATAAAAGCAGCCCCGATAAGTGCTGCCAGCAGTAACACCGAAGCAATTTCAAAAGGAATCAAAAAATTGGTCATAAAAAGAGTCCCGATAGAAGCACTGGTAGGTTCGAATTTATCCGATGGTACCAGGTTCCAGTGGGTTTTTGAAATCATTCGCAGTAATATGATAAGCACTCCGCCTGTAACCAGCAGGGCCGGGAAAAATTGCAGGGTACCGGTTCTCAATTCCACGCTGGTAATTCGATGCGAAACCATCACCCCAAACAGCAGGAGCACCAGGATTCCTCCCACATAAATGAGAATTTGCACCATAGCCAAAAAGTCAGCAGCCAAAAGTACATAAATTCCAGCCACACCGAAAAAGGTGAAAAGTAAGCCCACAGCCGAATAAATGACATTTCTGGAAAATACCATCACCGCCGCCGAAGCAACGGTGAGGATGGCAAAAATGTAAAATACTATATCAAAAAGCGTCATCATCTCACCATATCATGTAAAGTCCCGCACCAATTATGGCCAGAAATCCCAGGGGCGTAAGAACCTTCCACGAGGTGTACATCAATTGATCTACCCGTACCCGTGGCAGAGTCCAGCGTAGCCACATGTGTACGAAGATCAAAACCATGGCCTTCAAAAATAACCATAAAAACTGGCAAAATCCCTGATTTAAAACCGGGATCAAATTACCAAAAGGACTGGACCAGCCGCCAAGAAACAGGGTAGCGGCTACGGCACCCACCAGAAACATATTTGCATATTCGGCCAGAAAGAACATGGCAAATTTCATCCCGCTATACTCGGTATGGAAGCCGGCCACAATTTCTGATTCCGCTTCCGGAATATCAAAAGGAGCCCGATTGACCTCGGCCAGGGTGGCAATGAAATATACCACAAAGGCAATGAGATTAAACGGGAAAAATTTCCAGACCAGCCAGTTCTGAATGCCGCCATCCTGTATTTCCACAATTTTCCCCAGATTCATAGTGCCCACCGCCATCAAAACTACCAGAACCGCCAGTGACGATGGCACCTCAAAGCTGACAATCTGCGCTGCCGAACGCATGGCTCCCAGTAACGACCACTTATTGTTGGAAGCCCAGCCAGCCAGAATAATCCCGATGACCACAAAGGATGAGATGGCTATTACATAAAATGCCCCCACATCCAGACTACTGATGATCCAGGTGCGAGTGAACGGGATCACCACAAAAGCCGCCAGAGTAGCCGCAAAGACAATGAAGGGTGCCATCAGGTGGAGTCTTTTATCAGCGGCTTTTGGAATAATGTCTTCTTTTAAAAGTAATTTTACCGCATCGGCAATGGTTTGAGCCCAGCCATGCCAGCCCCCTACATACATGGGCCCCAGCCGGTCCTGCATATGGGCAGATACTTTGCGTTCGAGATAAACTTCTAAAAGGGCCAGAACCGCAGCAAAAGCGGTAATTATAATAGCAGCAATGGAAATTAATATAATTGCAATAACAAATTCAGGCAGGTTCCCAATAAGCGTTTGACTGTCAGCCAGATACCTGATTAGTTCATACATTCCTTGAGTTTTTCCTCATAATTAAGAAACCAGTTCCTGTTTCATCAATCGGTGCTCGTCATCGGTGAATAAATCAGGATCGGGTACCAGCTTCGGTTTATCCCAATCCAGATCTCCCTTTGCCCAGACATACGCCAGCCCCACCAGCAAAATAAAAACAAAAATCATCATTTCAATAAAAGCAAAGGTTCCCAGATTTTTAAACACCACAGCCCAAGGAAATAGAAAGACGATTTCAACCTCAAAAATTAAAAATATCAGGGCAATAACATAGAAGCGAATATTAAACTGAATCCAGGAATTACCAACCGGGATTTCTCCACATTCATAGGTGGTTAATTTGCCAGCATGAGGAAAGCGTGCTTGTAAGATACGAGAAATAAGTAAATTAACGCCAACAAAAAGAGCGCCAAAAATCAAGAAAATGAGAACCGTTGCAAAATTAAATAACATCTTTAAACCTTCCAGTCCCTCACTCTTTCATTCAAGGGTCAATGATAAGCATTTTTTAAAATTTAGTCAAGGAAAAAGTGGTTTTTTAATTAATAACTCAGAATCACCATGGTTAAAATCTCTAATTTGGTTATATTAAGGAGTTGTTCTAAAAGGCTTATTTCTAATTTTTTGTATCCTTTATTAAATACTTTCATCTAACGATATAGGATTAGTGGGTAAGTTTAACCTATTCGTAAATAAAATTATTTTGTGAATTTAAAACCCTTAAATATAAATTAAGGAGGTAATCATGGCTGAAGAAGGAAAATTTTCGATGAAC
>CAZMEG010000086.1:5998-10123 GCA_964565205.1 uncultured Cytophagia bacterium | reverse complement strand
GCCTTTGTGCACTTCGTGGTTTATGAATTTTTCAGGTTATATTAACCGCTGATTTGCACAGATTGTCGCTGATTTATTAGATTTATTACCTATTTAATTTTTTTAACTTTTATTATTCATAGAATAAACTTTATCCAAAAGAAAATCAAATTCTGAAAGGATTATTGGAGTACTGGATAGTTGGATTAATGGAAAAGGGGTTTTTCAATATTCCAGTAATCCGTCACTCCAATACTCCTGATACCTAATTATTAAAATTTTAACCTGTTATGAAAGTAAGTTTAATTATTCAGGTTATGTTGTTGATTTCCGCAGTCGTCTTCAGACGATTTTAGCTGTGAGCCTGAAAACTGATTTTCAGTGTGGTATTATATTAACCGCTGATTTACACAGATTGTCGCTGATTTATTAGGTTTATTACTTTTTGGTAAAGTAAACATAATTTTTTTTTTTTTTTCCCCGGCGAGATCGGATTTTCAAGGATTTTCGTTTTGAGGCGGCTCACAAACGAGGACGTGGGTGTTACGTAACTCATTCGTCTCGATTGAGACTCCTCCTCCCTATTCCGTCTATTTGGGCGAGTTCACAAACGGGGACGTTTGTGTTACGCTCCTTCAAAATCGATGTTAAGAAATTTCCCGATTTTTCATAAATAGCTTGACTATTATTTAATTTTATTTTAAATTGTTCAAAAAATTTAGCTTGTGTTAATTTCTTAAAAGGGTAGGGCTTTAAAGGAATGTATGTTTAAATTTAAAAGAATAGTTGTAAGAAAAATTTTAAAGCCCTATGGGATGTTAATTTCAGGGCTTTTTTAATGCCTTATAAGGTACAACTAAAAACTTTTGAAGGTCCGTTAGATTTACTGCTTTATCTGATCCGGAAAAATGAAGTCGATATTTACGACATACCGGTGGCTGAGATTACAAGACAATATCTGGAATATCTGGAGGTGATCAAACTACTCGACCTGGATAATGCGGGGGACTTCATTTTAATGGCCGCTACCTTAATTAGAATTAAAGCGCAAATGTTAATGCCCAGACCGGAAATGGAAGAAGAAGAGGAGGAAGATCCCAGAGCTGAACTGGTAAGAAGACTCCTTGAATATAAAAGGTTCAAAGAGGTTGCTCAATCTCTGTCCAAATTAGAAAAACAGGAACGAAACTATTTTATTAAATCTACCCGTGAATTTGATTTTGAAATTGTTGAAAATGAGGAAGAAAATCCATTTGGTGAGGTAACCCTGTTTGATCTCATGTCCGTTTTTAAAGAAGTCATGAAAAAATTACCGGAACACACCCATTACACCGTAGAGCAGATTCCGGTTACACTTGAGGATCAGGCGGAATTTATCATGCAGGTTTTGGAAGAAAAGTCTCAGGTACTTTTTTCCGAACTTTTATCCTTGATTAAAGAGCGATTAATTTTAATTGTTACATTTATTGCGCTTTTAGAATTAGTTAAAAATAAAAGAATACAATTAACTCAAAACGAACCCTTCGCAGACATCTGGATACGTAAAGTATAATGGAGCATGATTTTCAAAAACAGGTAGTCGAAGCATTAATCTTTGCTTCAGATGCGCCACTGTCAGAAAATAAAATTGCCACCATAGTGGATGGGTTGACTGCTCACAAGGTCCACCAAATTGTTGAAGAATTAAATCAGGACTATCAGAAAAACCGTCGCAGCTTTTTTATAAAAAAAGTAGCCGGCGGTTTTCAGTTCGCCTCGCGGGCTGAATATGCCAACTGGATTAAGAAATTATACAAAGGCCGTGCAAAACCACGGTTAAGCCAGGCTTCTCTGGAAACTCTGGCGATCGTCGCCTTCAAACAGCCTGTTACCCGTACCGAAATCGATGCCATTCGTGGGGTCGATTCAGGTGGAGTATTAAAAACTTTGCTGGAAAGAAACTTTATCACCATTGCAGGGAGAGCCGAAACCGTAGGGAAACCACTACTTTACAAAACCACAGATGAATTCCTCAAATATTTCGGTTTAAACGATATTTCAGAACTGCCCAAACCTAAAGAAATAGAAGAAATTTTAGGAGAAGTTGAAAAAGATCGTGCTATATCGGAAGAAGTAGTACAGACTCTTTCCGAACTGGAAATCAGCAACAATCATAACGAGGATGGTGCGGTTGAATAAATATCTGGCACAATGTGGCGTGGGTTCCAGAAGATGGGCGGATCGCTTGATCCGTGCAGGTCGTGTCAAAGTGAATGGTAGAGTAATTCAAGAATTAGGTGTAAAAATCGATGAAAATAAAGATCAAGTGCAGGTGGATGACCAGGTTGTGAAACCCAAACGGCATTTTACCTATGTGTTGCTGAATAAACCTCGAGGGGTCATTACCACGGTGTCGGATGAGAGGAAGCGAAAAACGGTTCTGGACCTCATAAAAAGTTCTGAACGGCTATTTCCTGTTGGACGACTGGATAAAGATACCACCGGGCTTCTTCTTTTAACCAACGATGGTGAACTGGCCTACCACTTAACTCATCCTAAATTTAAAATAGATAAGATTTATTGGGTGCGGCTAAATCGACCGCTTAACAATGAGGATCGATTGAAACTGGAACGAGGTGTACAACTTGAAGAAGGAAAAACAGCCCCCTGCAAAATAGAGTATGTTCATTCTAAAAATCAAACGGAAGTTAAAGTCATCCTGCAACAGGGTTGGAAACGGCAGATTCGTCGTATGTTCGCTTCTCTTAATTATGAGGTCGTAGAATTAAAAAGGCTCGGGATGGCAAATTTAACTATAAATGGTTTAAAAGAAGGGGCCTGGCGATATTTAAATAACCAGGAAATTCAACAGCTAAAGAAATATATGGGGCTTTAAATGGAAATCCAAGGCAAAAAAGTCATGGTGCTGGGTGGATGGGGATTGGTTGGCATGGCCATCTGTCGTAAAATTTTAAAGGAAGAGCCCAGTGAGTTGATTGTGACTTCCCTTAACGAGGAAGAAGCCCTGGAAGCTGTAGAAAAGCTCAAAAAGGAAACCAGAAGCAAAGTTCAAATTGTTCCGGCCTGGGGGAATATTTTTGTTCGGGATAGCATGCAGGGACTGAGTCGAACCGAAATTCTGGAAAATCCCCAGTACAGGCAATGGTTGATTGAAGACATTCTGGAGGATTTTTCCGACGAGGTGCTTCATCGTTCGCATCTTTTTCAGTTGCTGGACAAATTTAAACCGCACATCCTAATTGACTGCGTCAATTCAGCTACAGCGGTGGCTTATCAGGATGTTTTCACCGGCTATTATAACCTGAAACGTGAGCTAAATAATTTTAAAGAGCAAGGCGATAATCGTGAAAGCTTCATTCATGAAGTAGAAAAAATTCTCTGCACGCTCTATATTCCCCAGCTTATCCGACATGTGCAGATACTTTATGAATCCATGCGTCGTTCAAAGACGGCTGTGTATGTGAAAATAGGTACCAGTGGCACCGGTGGCATGGGATTGAACATTCCCTATACTCATTCTGAAGAACGTCCCTCACGGGTGCTGTTAAGCAAATCCTCTGTAGCTGGCGCTCACACCATGCTTTTATTTCTAATGGCACGAACCCCGGATGCCCCCATTACAAAAGAAATTAAACCCACAGCGGCCATCGCCTGGAAGAAAATCGATTACGGGGTAATTAAAAAAGGCAGCAGGCCCATTGAATTGTATGATTGCCCCCCGGAAAAGGCTTTGAAATTGGACGGTATTCTACATCTAAAAGAACCGCAAAACTGGGTTAAGCTGGATGAAAAAGTTTTGAAGTCAGTGTACATCGATACCGGTGAAAATGGTATTTTTTCGTTTGGCGAATTTTCAGCCATCTCTTCCATTGAACAGATGGAGTTAATTACTCCGGAAGAAATTGCCAAAGTGGTGGTTTATGAAATCAAAGGCGGTAACACCGGGCATGACATTATAAATGCTCTGGACAACGCCACCATGGGGCCCACCTATCGGGCCGGCATTATGCGTCATGCTGCCATCAAAAAAATGAAGCAATTGATGGACAAACATCACTGTGATAGTGTCGCTTTTGAATTGCTGGGACCACCCAGGTTAAGCAAGCTGCTTTACGAAGCTTATCTATTCCGTCAAACCTGCCGTAC
>CAZMEG010000086.1:0-5988 GCA_964565205.1 uncultured Cytophagia bacterium | reverse complement strand
TGGAAAATCTAATGAAAGCCGATCCGGTTCAGCTTTCCAGACAACTGGAAGAGTTGATAAAAAGCGATCAGGAATTAAGAGCCTCGATTCTTTCCATCGGTCTTCCAATTCTTTTAAGTGATGGTAAGACCCTTTTGCGGGGTCCCGAAATGAAGATTCCGGCATATCGAGGTGAACAGGAGTTTGAGGTGACTCCGGAACGAGTGGAGCAATGGGCCAAAGATGGCTGGGTGGACCTGAGACCTCAAAATATAAAAATCTGGCAGGACAGAATACGCAAAATTTTTGAAGAAATAAATTCCATTCCCGAAGACGACACAAGTTCCCAGTACGAACGGGATCGTCAATACTGGCTGGAAGATGAAGCCATTCACATTGGAAAAGTGGTTGGCTGGATTTTTTCCCATGAAGAAAAAGGGCTAAGGATGAAGGATTAAATTAACGGCATCAGGTGTCCTTGAAACGAAGATTCATCATTGCTATTGATGGACCAGCAGGTTCAGGTAAAAGCACGACAGCAAGAGAGGTTGCAAAACGGCTCGGTTTTTTGTATATTGATTCCGGCGCTATTTATCGTGCCATTACACTGGAGATTTTAAAAAAAGGCATTAATATTGAGGATACACAAAAAGTGAAACAGATTGTTGAAAATACGAAAATTGAAGTTGAATCTTCAGTACATGGGTTTCGCTTAATGGTGAATGGGGAAGATGTCACGGAGGCTATTCGTTCGCCGCAGGTCTCGGCTCAGGTGTCCTTGGTATCCGAAAATGCCTATGTGCGTGAGATGATCACTCAAAAACAGCGTGACATGGCTGATGACCTTTCGGTGGTTGTGGAAGGGCGCGATATTGGAACGGTCGTTTTTCCGGATGCCGACCTGAAAATTTATATGGATGCTTCGGTTGAGGAGAGGGCACAGCGAAGATTTAAAGAATTAAGGGCAAAAGGATATGAGGTAACTCTAAAAGATATCATGCAGGACATCACTTCACGAGATGCCCGGGATTCATCTCGAGCTCTTTCTCCACTAAAGAAAGCCGAAGACGCTATTCTAATCGATACAACTCATTTAAATTTTGAACAACAGGTAGATTTAATAGTACAATTATACTTGGATTATCAAAAAAAGAAGAAAAAAACATAAAGGAGGTAAAACTTTATGACAGATAGTTTAGAAAACACTAAAAACCCTGAAGAATTTCAAGAAATGAAGGGAGGTGATGTTACGGTAACTGAAGATACAAAAAAGGCCGAGGATGTAAATAACAAACAAAAAGTCTCCCAATCTACTGATGATGTGGTATACAGTATTGATGAAATCAATGACGAAAATGAATATCCTCCTGATGAATATGAAAAATTCGTCAGTCTTTATGAACAAACGATGTCCGATTTTGCTGAAGGCGAAGTGGTGGTGGGGAAAATTTTATCCATTAGTGAAAAGGAAGTTTCGGTGGATATCGGTTTTAAATCCGAAGGGGTGATTCCTATTGAGGAATTTTCAGATCCCGAGTCGCTGAAAATCGGCGATGATGTGGAAGTCTATCTGGATAACGTGGAGGATAAAGAAGGTCAGTTAGTGCTTTCCAAGAAGAAGGCCGATTTTCTCCGGGATTGGGCCAGGGTCATCGAGGCAGCCAAAAACGATGAAGTTTTGCAGGGTACTATTGTGCGTCGCATTAAAGGCGGCTTCGTGGTGAATTTAGGTGGGGTGGATGCGTTTTTACCGGGTTCTCAGATCGATGTTAAACCCATTCGAGATTTCGACGCCTTTGTAGGCCGTACCATGGATTTTAAAATCGTTAAAGTAAATGAACCTCGTAAAAATATCGTTGTGTCCCACCGGGTGTTAATCGAGGAAAGCCTAAAAGAACAGCGACAGCAAATTCTTGAAAATCTGCACAAAGGCCAGGTGCTGGAAGGCACCGTCAAAAATATCACCGATTTTGGCGTGTTCATGGACCTGGGCGGTGTGGATGGGTTACTGCACATTAACGATCTTTCCTGGGGACGGGTCAATCACCCATCGGAACTGGTTTCGCTGGATCAAAAGTTAAAGGTGATGGTTCTGGATTTTAACGAAGCCAAGGATCGAATTTCGCTGGGCTTAAAGCAACTTCAGCCTCATCCATGGGAAAATGTTAAGAATAAATATAAAGTGGGTGATGTGGTGAAAGGAAAGGTGGTCAATATTTCCGATTATGGTGCCTTTGTAGAACTGGAAAAGGGTGTGGAGGGGTTGATCCACATTTCTGAAATGTCATGGACTCAACATATTAAGCACCCATCGCAAATACTGTCGGTGGGTGAAACAGTAGAGGCTAAGATTCTTAGTATAGATTTTGAAGAACGCAAGATTTCACTGGGCCTCAAGCAACTGGAACCGGACCCCTGGGAAGACATTGAAACTAAATACCCGGTGGGTTCACGCCAAAAAGGTATCGTGCGCAATCTTACAAATTTTGGTGCTTTTGTAGAACTGGAAGAAGGCATCGATGGCTTGATTCATATTTCGGATCTCTCCTGGACGAAAAAGATTAGACACCCCGGTGAGGTGGTCAAGAAAGGCGATGAAATAGAAGTGGTAGTTTTAAATATTGATAAGGAAAATCGACGAATTTCGCTGGGCTACAAACAAACCGTGGAAAATCCGTGGGATAATTTTGAAGAGGTTTACAAGCCAAATACCCGAACAAAGGGTAAGATTGTTCGGATGATTGACAAAGGGGTAATCGTGGAATTGCCTCTGGGTGTGGATGCTTTCGTTCCATTGTCTCATCTTGACAAAGAAGGCATTAAAAAGCCTGCTGAGGCTTACAAAGTAGGGGATGAACTACAACTGGTTGTTATTCAATTTAACAAAGAAAAGAAAAAGATTATCCTGTCAGAAAAATTAGCTTACAAAAAAGCAGCTTCCGAAGCAGAAACCAAAATTGCCAAAGAAGAAGAGGAAGCCCTGGAAGAATTTGAGAAAGAAATCAGTCCACCAATACATGATGTGCCTAAATCTGAAACTAATTTAAAGACCGAAGCCGAGAAGAAAGAAAAAATTGAGGACAAGCAGGAAAAAGCTAAACCAAATTCCGAGATAAAGGAAAAAACTGAAAATCCCGAGTCTGAACAAAAAGAACCCCCACAAACAGAATCCAAAGATTAATTGATCTTTAAAAATCATGTGCTTAAACACCGAAAATCTTCCAGGATTTGTCTTGGTGGGATTTTCGGTGTTTTTTATATTCAGGGGGGTTAAATTAACCATCTAAGTAAAAATTGAGGAAATTCTATGTGGGCATTTAAATGGATTTTAGCGGTCATTGTCATCTTACTTGTACTTGGATTCGCCTTGCAAAACAGTAGTCAGCAAGTAAAGGTAGTTTTTGTCAGTAATGTCTGGGAAGTTGAAAATGTGCAACTCTGGATGGTTATTTACGTTTCATTCGCTTTAGGGGTAATTTTCTGGCTGGTAGTTTCTATTTTTCAGGTACTTAATTTAAAAGCTGAAATACGCCGGCTCAAAAAAGTTAACCGTGAGATGCAACACGAACTGGATAGCCTGCGTAATCTCCCGTTAAGTGAGGAGGGACCAGGCCTCAAGATTGAAGGAAGCGAGGAAAGCTAACATCTATGAAAATGGACTTAACCATCCTGCTGATTCTGATCGTTCTAACGGCTTTGCTGGCGATGGGCTTATTACTTGCTTTTCGTAAGCGACCGATTGCTCAGAAAGAGGAGTCCCTGGTGGATTATATTGAAGGATTAAATGTGCTTCTGCGTGGTGACCACCAGACTGCCTTGAAAAAATTTCGCGAGGCCGTGGTTAAAGATAGCAATAATATCGACGCTTACATTAAAATCGGTGATCTTCTGAGGGAAAAAGGTGATATACAAAAAGCTATTAAAACCCATCAGTTCTTGACCGTTCGGCGGGGATTGTCCCAGAAACAGCAAATTGAAATATTAAAAAGTCTCGCTCAGGATTATCAATCAGCTAAGGATTATGACAGGGCTCTTGAAATTATTGAGCAAATTCTTGATTTAGACAAAAACAATCTCTGGGCGCATGAGCTCAAATTAAAAATTTTTGAACAAATGGAAGCCTGGAATAATGCTTTTCGTGAGTATAAAAATATAATGAAATTAAAAGGTAGTGTGCAAAATGGCCGGTTAGCACTCTACAAAGTTTATGAAGGGTTAAAACTCAGTGAATCAGGCAATGAAAAAGAAGCCCGTGCCCGTTTTAAAGATGCCATTAAAATTGCTCCTGAAGACCCTCCCGGGTACATTTATTTAGCCGATTCTTACATCAAAGAGAATCGAAAGCGTGAGGCCCTGAAAGTTTTGAAACAATTCATGGAAAAAGTTCCCTCGCATTCTGAACTTGCTTTTGAGCGTTTAAAGAAAATGTTGTTCGAGGAAGGTGCTTTTGGTAAGATTGAAAATATTTATCTTGATATTCTGGAAGAGCAACCTGATAATTTACCAGCTCGTTTTGCTCTGGCAGAAATTTACGAGAAAAAAGGCGATGTGACCAGGGCAATTGAGCTTTGCATAGAAATATTAAAACGAGAACCTTCCAATAAAAAAGCGCGGCGACATCTGGTACGCTTGTACCACAAGGCCGGGAAGGATCACGAGGCTGTAGAGCAGGCCTTGCAGTTATTTACGGAGACCTCTGAGAACCAAACGGTATATCGCTGCAAAAATTGTGATTACCAATCCACCGAACTTTTCTGGCGATGTCCCGAATGTTTTGAATGGGAAACAGCTATAATTTAATTGTGGAAACACCATGTCAGGGAAATGGCTTTTAACTCTACCTATTTTACTTTGTACATGTTTTGGGGAGGGATTTACTCAAAACACCAAAATTGATTTTGCCAATATTTTAAAAACTAAAAATGTGGATGATATTCGCCAGCAGGCACAAAAATATATTCAAACCCACAAAGGGACACCGGCTGCGTTATTTTTGCAAGCTCTTTTGGAAGAACAGGCGGATAAAGCTGTTGAGCAATATAGCCATCTGGTAACCCTGTACCCAAATTCTGAGTTTGCTGATGTAGCCCTGTATCGAATAGCTCATTATTATTATGCCAGAGGTCTTTACATTTCAGCGCGCAGGCATTTCCTGAATCTTGTCGAACAGTATCCCAATTCTGAATACGTGGACGATGCTATGTATTTTGCCGCTGCATGCTTATTTGCCACCTCACAGTTTAAAACCTGTTATATGGAATTGCAAAAGTTTTTGCGTCTTTATCCAGGTTCGCGTTATAAGGCACTGGCCAGGGAAGATCTAAAAGAAATTTCTGTGAAAAAAAATCTGGGTCCCATCTATACTCATTCTAACAAAAAGAGCAAGGGAAAATATACTTTGCAGGTTGGGGCTTTTCAACATATCAATAATGCTCTGAAACAGCGCGAGTTTTTTGAGAAATACGGTATCCCGGTGGAGATCCGTGAAAAAAACATTAATGGCAAAACTCTGTATCTGGTCTGGGTTGGTTCTTTTGAGACCGAAATCGAAGCTCGAAGCTATGGCAATTCTTTGAAAAAAAATTATGGGAAACTGTATCGAATCGTGGAGCTTAACCCCTAATTAGTACCAACATAATTGCCTAAATTCATTAAAAATGTAAGATGAAGATGATTCCTGTACAACAAGCGTTAGAAATTATTCTAAAACAGGTTCCACGCCTGCCGGTTATTTCCGTGCCGATTGAAAAGGCTTCCGGGTATGTGTTGGCCGAAGAAGTGTATTCTGATATAAATATGCCGCCATTTAACAAATCGTCCATGGATGGTTATGCCCTCAAAGCAGAGGACACTCAAAAAACCCCTGCTGAGCTGCAGGTGGTAGGATTCATTCCTGCGGGAAAGTATCCGGATTTTAAAATTCAAGCCGGGCAGGCTGCTAAGATTATGACCGGGGCTCCTGTACCCGAGGGAGCTGATAGTGTTCAGATGGTTGAAAAAACAGAGCCC